>CACWUI010000041.1 GCA_902764045.1 uncultured Lachnospiraceae bacterium | reverse complement strand
TCTAAAATTATATCCTCGGGATGGAGAGCTGTTGAAATATTATGCAGATGCAGAGTTTTTACTTGGAAATCTGGTAGACTCAGTAAAATTATACAGAAAAGCAAAGGGAATAATTAATAATGGAATTGAAAAAACGTTGCTTAAACACAGATTGGAGGAAATAGAACATGCGGCAGGATGAGTTACGGATGTTTAACCTCCTTGATGAAATAGATGAGGCTTGTAAAAACAATGCAACATATTTCCTTATAGGAGATGAATTGCTTTACTATAACATAGGTAAAAGAGTGTATTCCTGTTTGGCTGATATCTGTATGACTCTGAAAGATTTTAACATTATCAAAAAAGAATTGGAATTGAAAGACGATCGCGTTATTGAATGCATAGATAACAATAAAGACATGCCCGGTCTTTACTACAGGTATGTGGATACATCCACTTTATTGATTCAGCCTGAATATCATAAAGTCAGAAAAGAACACGGGATTGCAATAAATATACACATTCTCAGAAATACTTCAAAAGAATCCGAAATACTTTGCGAATATGAAAATATAATGGAGTCTGAAATAGAAGGCGTCAACAGATCCGTAGGTAAGCTAAAAAAACTATCATTTGAGTCTTCAAAAAAAAGAAACAAGCTTGCCGATAAATTAAAAAGAATTTTACAATCAGCTGCATTGGAAGATAAATCAAAAGATAGTATTTTAAAAATACCTGCATTCGGGGTGTTCAAATTTCCGGCAAAATACTGGGAAGGTGGTAAATATATTACAATAGATAAAAAAAAATATCATACAGTTTTATCTCCGGAACCGTTTCTTCGGCAATTTTATGGTGAGTCATATGCAGATAATAATTACAGGCCATGTTCTGAATTTTTCAGAGTGATAGTTTTTTCAGATATTAGTTATCGTGATATGGATGAAGCGTTCTGGGATAAATTCAATTTAGATCGTAATTTTTGGGAAAGAAGGGAGGATATAAAGAAATTTTATTTCAATGAATGGGTAAAACTGAATGAAGGATTAAGAAAACGTCAGGATGAATTTTATGTACAAAGATCCCGTTTTTGGTTATGGAAACGATACTTTTATCAAAAAGAATCTTTAAAAAAAATGTTAAATGAAAAAAGATATGACGAATTACTGCTTATTTTCAGAGATTTGGATACGCATCTTAATGAACATCTTAAATATAAAAAATTTCCTTTTTTTGATAAAGATATAATTGAAATATACTTTGAAATTTTAAAAATAAATGGCGACAACGAAAAAGCTAAAAAACTGAGAGACTTAATTAATGTAAGTCCGATGGACGAATTGGACAGTAAATACATTGAAGGTTTCTATTCGGATAAACCTCAGGAAACAATAATAATGCGGAAATGCAATCAGTAAATATTATGTGATTGACGGTATGATTATTGTTGTACAGTACATTTTATGGTTCATTTTAAAAGTAAGGGGACAAATGATTATGGGTTTTTATATTAACCAAAATGTTGAAAAATTAGACAGAATATTTGATCAAAACAAGAGAGAGGGTTTTTTACGTCTTGATCTGAATGAAAACCCCGGTGGATTGCCGGATGAGTTTATCAAAGAAGTTCTTAAAGATATCACACCGGAATTTGTGGCACAGTATCCGGAAACTTTGGAATTCACGACGATTCTTGCGGAATATCTGGGGGTGAATATTGAAAATATTTGCCTTGTCAACGGTTCGTCTGAAGGGATAAGACATATAATTGAGGCATATTCAAGGCCCGGTGGAAAAATATTGGGCGTTACGCCGACTTACGCCATGTTCGAAGTTTATCCGAAGATGTATGGAAGAGAATATGTTCCGGTACATTATTCTGAGGATCTTGAGCTTTCTGTTGATGAATTGTTGGAAAAAATGACTTCGGATATTGACCTTATGATCATTTTAAATCCAAACAATCCTATGGGAAATGTTTACTCATATGAGGAAATGGATCGCATTGTTGAAAAAGCAAAAGAGAAAGAAATAACGTTGTTGATTGATGAAGCCTATATATACTTTTATCCTAATGAATTCTTAAAGTATGCCTTGGAAAATGACCATGTCTTTGTGACACGCACTTTTTCCAAGCTTTTTTCCCTGGCAGGCTGCAGGCTTGGTTATGTTGTGGGACGGCCGACTGATATCGCAATAATACAAAAGTTATGTACACCCCACAATGTAAATGCATTTGCCATGAAGTTTGCAGGGAATATTTTAAAAACTGATGGACTTTTGGATAACTTGATAAAAAAACAAAAAGAGGGGAAGGAATATCTTATTGAAAAACTAGAGTCTGCCGGATATTTTGTAAATGCAAAAGAAGGAAATTTTGTGTTTATAAAACCGAAAACAGATGCGGACAAAATTGTGCGAAGGATGAAGGAAGAAAAAGGAATACTTATCAAAGCTTACAATGGTATAGGTGTTCTTGGAAATTGTCTCAGAGTAACCACCGGAGAAAAGAAATACATGGAATTATTTATTGAAGCATTGTTGGAGTTGGATAGATAAGCGTTCATTTAGTTTTAATCATGCGACAGATTGTGCTGCAAACTTCGTTAATAATAAAACACAGAAGAACAGGAAAAATGCTGACAGTTTGATAAACAGGGTAAATCTTATTATGAATTCATTCAGTACTAACAAAATAGTTGTTATAGGTGCAGGGAATGTGGGACAGGCCATTGCATACACTTTGATGATACGGCATCAGGTAAGTGATATTGTTATTATAGACAGGCAGATTGAAAGATCAAAAAGTTCTGCAAAGGACATAGCCCATGCCACCGGTTTTTTTACACAGATACCGGTTCGCGCGGGTGGTTATGACGAATGCCGAGACGCTGATCTTATCATCATGACTGCAGGTATAAACAGAAAACCGGGTCAGTCACGTCTGGATCTTGCGCGGACCAATGTGGATATTGTTACCGGTATTTCCGAAAATATAATGAAATACAATCCGGATCCCCTTATTCTGGTGGTGACAAATCCGGTGGATATTGTAACAGCTGCAGTTTTGAAGATAACAGGCGCGGATAAAAATAAAATTTTCGGTTCCGGCACCATACTTGATACTGCACGTTTCAGATTTATCGTAAGTGATATTCTTAAACTGGGGGTTACCGATGTAAGCGGTTTTGTGATCGGGGAACACGGTGACAGCCATGTTCCGATCTGGAGTAATGTTCATATAGGAGATCTTGCACTTTCGGAATATGAAAAGCAGTTTGCGACTCCTATAGACAAAAATCAGATTGAAGAATACATAAAAAAAGCAGGCGCGGATATTATCGCCGGCAAGGGGGCTACCTTTTACGGGATAGCCATGGCGGTGGCCCGTATAGTGGAGAATTTTATAAATGATAAGCACGGTATAATGCCTTTGAGTCATAAACTTGGTGAGGAATTCGGTGACTGGGCAGGAGCTGTGATCTCCATGCCGTGTGTTATAGGACGGTCGGGGATAGAAAAAACCATAATGCCGTCGATGTCTGACGAAGAGAGAAAAAAGATGGATCGATCGGTAAATATTATAAAAAAAATGCAGAAGGAGCTTGGTTTATAAACTGCAGACTGTTTTACTTTATTACTTTGATATAAAACAGCATTAGGATAAAGGAGAGATTATATGAAACCGGAAATCAATGTTTCTGTTATTATTCCCATATACAATACGGCACCTTACTTACAAAGGTGCTTTGATTCTGTGATTAAGAGCCTCGGTATGCTCAGTTATGAAGTTCTTCTTATGGACGACGGATCCACGGACGAAAGTCCGGAGGTTGCAAAGGCTTATGCGGATACACATGAAGGCTTTGCGTATCATCGTCTTCAGCATGGAGGTCAGGGGAATGCCAGAAACACCGGATTGATATATGCCCGTGGTAAATATATACAATTTATGGATTCGGATGATTTCATGGTTCCCGGAATCATAGAGGATATGTATGCTGCCGTAGAATCTGAAAATGCTGATTTTTCCATGTGCAACGGGGTAATGTTGAACAACGGAAAGATTACTTTCAACAGTTATGAACTAAGATGTTTTTCTCATATAGGACCGGATGAGCATGTTACTGACCTTAAAAAAAATCCGTATCTTGTATGGGATACGACCATGACCCACAAGTTGATACGCAGAGATTTTTTAAACAAACACGGAATACGTTTTCCTGCAATAAAGGTGTTTGAAGATATGCTTCCCGTATTGAAGTTGTATCATTATGCGGACCGTATTGCTATTTTGCGTACAAGGGGATATGTATACAGGATCCGTGAAGATATGGGGAATACCATAAGGAATGTGGATTATGATTATTTCCTTGAAAAGCGTAAGGTTATGTATGAAATCTTTAAGTTTGCTCAAGAACAAGATATTCCTCGTGCGGCAGTACTTGAACTTGAACATAAGACCGTAAACGGGGATTTTAATTATTTTCTTAATAATCTTCCTGATTTCGGTGAAAAAGCTGACGATGTGGTAATAAAGCTTGCAGAATTGATTAAAGACTGCATTTCCGAAGAAACCATCAGCAATATGCCTCTGAGTTTTAAACAGATTGTGCAGGATATAGTATCTCATGACAGGGAACATTTACAAGAGGTAATAGCATACAAAAACACAGATTACGCTAAAGCACCCGTAGTGAAAAATTCAGAGGGAAAGCTTGAGATCAGGCCTGATGAAGAAATGATCCGTATTTCCGATAGAAATGCGGACGGGGATTTTTATTATTCTGTGCCTTTAAGTTATATTCGGATTTTAAGTTGCAGTGGATATAGTTTATTTGTTACCGGACATATGTACACAAACCGTATCAGCCTTGAGCGTCCTGAAGATCAGGAAATAACTGCGTTTTTACAGAACGAACGCACGGGTAAATATCTGGAGATTCCTCTTGAAAGGATACGCAGTGAGTATCTGACAAAGGCTAAATACTCTCCGGATGATGAGGTGCATTATAATTATGATGAAGCAGGATTTCGGCTGGATCTGGATTTTGAAAGTATTGCTTCAGATGATGACTTCCTTGGTAAAAATCTGATCGTACTACAGTATAAAACGGATCTATTTTCGGGCTGGCGTGTATTAAGGGGATTCTCCACCGAGGCCAGGAAAAACTGTACGGACATAAGATTCATTATAGGTGACAGGTATATCACACTCAGAGAAGAACACGATGGCAGTCTGGCTATTCGTATAACTTCATCAGGAGAAGATGCCGACATCAAAGCTGCCATACGTTCCCTAAAAGAAGAGAGGCAATCACTGCTTGAAGAAAACAATATTCTTCTTCATTCAAATGAAACTACGCTTCAAAAATACCAGGAGTTGCTCTGGCGAAACGATCTTTGTGAAAAGGAACTTGAAAAAACCAAAAAAAGATTAAATGACATCAGGGAAGAATACGATGTTAAAACCCGTATATATGAGTCGGCGATAAGTTCAGCCGAAAATCTTATGGGGCGTATGGAATCAGCCGTGGAAAAGTTGGAAAAAAAGGTGGGCGCCACGGCGACGACCGGAAAGGTGGCTGAGGCAAAAAAACAGAATATCGAAAAGAAATATATTGTCAATTATCATATTGATGATCAGTCCGAACCTTCATCTGTAAGTACTGTTGTAGTTTACGGCATTCTTACAAACACAAAAACTGTTTCAGAACTGGGATTTGAAAAAGATAAAAAGACATTTATCGGTTGGAAGGTTTATCGGGAAATGGATGATACATGGTATTTGAAGGATGACAAAGGTAAGAATTCATTTAAAAAACTGATAAATGGTCAGTTACCTGTAGGACACACATATGTCATGTATAAAAACGGTGAGCCTGTTAAAAGAACCGCTTCCGGCGGTATCGTACATTTTTATGCACAATGGAAATAATGGGACAGAGGTATATAAAATTTATATAGGAGCCGGAAAATAATGGCAGAGGAAAAAATAAGCGTTGTCATAGCTATCTACAATAAAGAAAAATATCTTCGCAAATGTATCGAGAGCGTAATGGGCCAGACATATAAAAATCTGCAGATAATACTTGTGGATGATGATTCCACAGATGACTCGGGTAAGATATGCCACGAATATGCAGATAAGGATGAGCGTATCATTTACACAAGCCATTCCCATAACCGGGGTATCTCGGAAGTGCGTAATACAGGCATCAGGCTGGCGACAGGGGATTACATAACGTTTATAGACGGTGATGATCATGTGATCGAAGGATTTATAGAAACTCTCTACAAAAATATACTGGATTATAATGCGGATATTTCCGTATGTGAATTCATAAGAGCAGATGAAGATGAGGCTTTGGATAAGATCCCTAAGGAAAAGACCTATGTTCAGGAATACAATGATCCGTTGTCTTTCCTGGGAAATGAGGAAATAGTATGGGCTTCTGCTGTAGTAGTATGGAATAAGCTTTACAAAAAGACACTTTTTGACGAGATAAGATTCCCGGAGAACCGTATACATCAGGATGAATTTATCATACACCGTGTTATTGATGCGGCTGATAAACTGGTATACACAAATTCCCTGCAGTATGTTTATGTTCGTCATAAGGAAAGTGTTATGCAGACACAGAATTCTTCCACTTTTTATGATGGATATCTTGCTCTTTCGGATCGCATCCGTATGTTTGACGAAAAGGGAAGAAAGGAGGAGCGCGATCTTTGGATAAAGCGTCTTTTGGGGCTTTTAATTTACTATTATGAAAAAAGCGCAGATCATAATGATAAGGATGTGTGGCAGCCTGTTTTTAAACATAGGGCTATGATGCTTGTCCGGAAATATCCGGGATGTGCTGCCGTTTTGGACGGGGGGCAGAAGTTTCGTCTGGATAAAATGCTTAATGTGGGAATATAAATTTGAAACCTGTCTCCTGTGCTTTAATCAATGGTTTCCGTCATTTCTGCGTATCCGCCGCAATCCTCGATTCCGCGGCTGTATAAAAAGTTCCGTGACCATGCGACATTTTTACGTATAATATGTGCGGGATTACCCCCGATAGCCGTGTTATTGGGGAATTTGCCCTTTACAACGGCGCCGGCGCCGGCGATCATACCGTTGCCAAGTTCGGTGCCCTTTATTCCGCCGAGAACAGTAGCGCGCCTTCCGACCCAGACATGCGCGCCGATGATCACGGATCCGGCATTTCCCAATTCATCAATATTGACAGGCTTGCCCGTCTCGCAATCAAATATTGCATGTCCGTCACATGATGACACCAGTACCTGTTCGGAAAACATACAGTCACGTCCCACGGTAACGAACGATGATGGATCGGCCACGATCTGCAGATCCTTTTCTCCGGTTGTTTTTTTATCTATGCTGATAACGCTGTCTTCCCACAACCTGAAAAAAGGATCATGAAAACGACAGTCACTTTCAATAGTCAGACCGCATCTTTTACCCATGTAGATCCTGCTGTTTTCACCCGCAAACCGGCAATCGGTTATTTCCACGATATTATCCGATCCGATTATATCAATGGTGAGATTTTTTGTAGAGCAGGAGACGGAAACCTTATTTCGTACACCGCCTTTTATGTTGCAGTGTACGTTCGCAGAAATGTTGATATCGTTTTCATATTCATCTTTAAGATCGATCTTTCCGTCATAGGTCTTATATTCACGATAAAAAACATAATCTTTATCCTTTGTAAAACCGTATTTCTTGAGAATGGAATCCGCATCATGATAATGATCGGGGACAATAACATAAAAGCTGTCTGCCTTTCCGTTCAACATTTCACGTGGCGTAAACAAAACCGGATCATCCTTTGCCATGATGGAAAATATAGCCTCGGGAGAGTGTCCGGCAGCCTTAATTGCCTCATATACATCCGGAACATAGCCCCAAAAAACGGGCTTGCGTCCATTTGCGTATTTTTTTATATATTCTGTAACGCGATCAATTAATAATTCCTCTATTTCCATGTATTCAAAATAACCCCAACGGAAAACCTTTGTCAAGAGGTCAGGCATTCTTTGCAAATATTTGAAGGGGGTGTAAAATAAAAAAACAAAGATCATAAGGAGTTTTTATGACACAGGATAAAACAGTCTTTACGGATCATTTCGGCAAAGACCTAAGCGGACTGAAAAACAAACGGTTATTTTTGCTGGACATGGACGGAACGGTCTACAACGAGGACAGGCTTTTCGACAAGGTGCCTGAGTTTTTGGAATATATCCGCAGCATTGGCGGGCATTTTGTTTTTATCACCAATAATTCCTCAAAGTCGGTGAAAGATTATATAAAAAAGGTTAATGGTCTGGGCATAGAAGCAGACGCCGATAATTTTTTCACGTCTGTTCAGGCGACGGCTTTTCTGATAAATAAGAAATACCGGGGCAGTAAGGTGTATTGCCAGTGTACAAAGTCCATGCTTGACGAATTGATCACGCTGGGGATCGATGTTACTGAGGATGACGCCGGTGATATTGACATAGTCCTGGTGGGCTTTGATACGGAAATGACTTCCGAAAAATTGAGAAAGACCAGCAAACTTCTTATGACCCGGGATGTGGTCTTTCTGGCCACCAATCCGGATCTGAGATGCCCCGTGTCCTTTGGGTATATACCTGATTGTGGCTCCATCTGTCAGATGCTTGAAAATACCACGGAAAAGTCGCCTGTATATATAGGAAAGCCTGAAGCCACCATGGTTGAGCTGGTCATGGAACGATACGGTTTCGGACCGGATGAGACGGTGATAGTGGGTGACAGACTTTATACGGACATAGCCACAGGGATAAATGCCGGCGTGGACAGCGTGTGTGTGCTTACGGGCGAAGCCACAGCGGAGGATATAAAAAACGGCAGCATAAAGCCCGCGTATACGTTGCATAGCGTGAAGGAACTGTGGGAGTTTTTGGTGGGGAAATAAATAGAAAGTGAGCCGGTTTTCCGAGTAGACATGGGGACGG
>CACWUI010000040.1:9134-12855 GCA_902764045.1 uncultured Lachnospiraceae bacterium | reverse complement strand
CGTTCTTAAATTCAAAGGAGCCGCTTTTTGCAATAGTACCCAGGTTGGTCTCCAGCTCCTCCTGAGTCATGCCGCAGCCGTTGTCTTCTATTGTAAGGGTGCGTGCCTCCTTGTCAGGAGTTATCCTTATCTCGTAATCGTCGTGCTTAAGTCCTACGGAGTCATCCGTAAGGGAGCGGAAATAGAGCTTGTCTATGGCATCACTGGCATTTGAGATAAGCTCTCTTAAAAAGATCTCTTTATGTGTGTAAATGGAATGTACCATCATATCGAGAAGCTTTTTTGATTCGGTCTTAAATTGTTTCTTTTCCATTCTGTAAAATCACCTTTCATTTTGACAATTATGATCATTATAATGTGCATTTTTTTGGTTGACAAGACCATGTACAAAGTGCTAAAATTCTAAAGTCGCTTAAGAAAGCGCGGTTCGGAGAGGTACCGAAGCGGTCATAACGGGGCGGTCTTGAAAACCGTTAGGCTTCACGGCCACATGGGTTCGAATCCCATCCTCTCCGCTTTGGGGGATTTACCCCCTTTTTTATTAATATGGTGGTTTACCACCAATACGAGTTTGCGAAGCAAGCTCTAAAGGTCGGCGGTTGCGTTTATGCCATAAATACGAGTTTGCGAAGCAAACTCTAATCATCGGTGGTGTCGTATAAGCCACCGATGATTTGGAGAAGTACCCAAGAGGCTGAAGGGGCTCCCCTGGAAAGGGAGTAGGTCGTTAACGCGGCGCGAGGGTTCAAATCCCTCCTTCTCCGCTAAAGAAAAATGTCCCATCTTTGATGGGGCATTTTTCTTTGCCGGAGAAAGAAAGATGAACTCGAGAGCCGCGTTAAAGCGGCGCGGGTAAAGACGCCGAAGCGCGTCCTGCGGACGAAGAACAACATCCAAAAGTATGATATAATCCTCGTTATAACGGAGGAATAAAAGATGGAAAACGAATCTTTGATAAAAAAACTTCCCTACTGGGATGCTCTTTCCGAAAAAGAAAAGGATCTGGTTGCGGGGAGAGCAGTAAAAGTAGAATACGAGAAGGATGAATTCATAGACGGTTTTAACGATGCCTGCCTTGGAATGATCTATGTGGTAAAGGGTTCCGTAAGAGTGTATATAACCTCCAAAGAAGGACGTGAGGTCACTCTTTTTCATATCTCGGAGAATGACAGCTGTATTTTATCAGCATCCTGCGTTATAGGAGAGATATCCCTTGACGTTCAGCTGGTGGCAGAAGATGACACGGAAATAGTTGCAGTACCGTCAGGTACTTTTCTGAGCCTTATGAATGATAATGTTAATGTAAAGTGCTTTGCGTATGAACTTTCCACAAGGCGTTTTTCCACTGTTGTGTGGGTTATGCAGCAGATATTGTTTGACAGATTTGATGAGCGTCTTGCCCGTTTGCTTTTAAGTATTTATGAAAAAACAGGCGATAAAACCATTAAAATGACCCAGGAGGATATGGCCCGGGAGGTGAACTCCGCAAGAGAAGTGGTGGCAAGGATGCTCCGCCAGTTTGCCGATGACGGTCTGGTGGAGATAAACAGAGGGCAGATTACACTGACCGACATTTCTGCGCTCGAAGGCTTGTTGGATTGATCGCTTTGGAGACAGGAGAAGCATAAGTTGCTCCACCTGTCTCTTTTATTGTGACCCGGTCACAGACAGCCGGTTTTTAAAATCATATAATCTCATCAGAAACAACAAAACAGGCACTATAGGGAGGTCAGAAAAGTGGGTTTATTTAATATTTTTAAGCAGCCGGATATCAATGCGGGAGTTGATCAGTTTCAGAAGATCGATGATGCGGTATTGATAGACGTAAGAACTGAGGATGAATATAAAAGCGGTCATATAGACGGAAGCATCAACATTCCTCTTCATAACATTTCAAATGTGCAAAATCGTGTAAAGGAACAGAACACACCGATCTTTATTCATTGTCTCAGTGGAGCAAGAAGCGCAAAGGCCGCATCCGCATTAAAAACAATGGGTTACACGAATGTGACAAACATCGGCGGAATCAACGGGTACAGAGGAAAGGTTGTGTAAGACTTGAAAGTAGTTATTATAGGCGGAGTTGCAGGGGGTGCAACGGCAGCCGCAAGGATCAGAAGACTTGATGAGCATGCGGAGATCATTATTATCGAGCGTTCGGGTTTTGTGTCGTATGCAAACTGCGGACTTCCTTACTACATAGGTGATGTGATAGAAGATCCGGAGGAACTTACGCTGCAAACACCCGAAGGGTTCAGGAAAAGGTTTTTGATCGATGTACGTGTCAACAGCGAAGCCACGGCGATAGATACAGAAAAAAAGTCTGTTACCGTAAAAGATCTTTCCACGGGAGATGTATATACGGAAGATTATGACAAGCTGATCATATCAACGGGAGCAAAGCCGGTTCGTCCGGATGTACCGGGGATTGACAATGAAAATATCTTTTCCTTAAGGACGGTTGAGGACACATTTAAGATACATGATCATGTACGGGAGAAAAATCCAAAACAGGCCGTGATCGTAGGAGGGGGATTTATAGGTCTTGAAATGGCGGAAAATCTGCGGAACAAGGGTCTTGATGTGACGGTTTTACAGCGTTCGGATCATGTTATGAAAAATTTTGACTATGACATGGCGGCACTTATTCATGCGGTCCTTCGCGGTCACGGTATAAAGGTGAAAACAGGAATTGATATTGCAGGATTTAAAGATGATGGTGACTTTGTTCGTGTAATGATCAATGGCGATGATGATATCAATACAGACATGGTAATAATGGCTGTGGGTGTTATGCCGGAAACGGAACTTGCAAAAGAAGCGGGACTGGAGCTCGGCATAAATGATTCGATAGTTGTTAATGATGAAATGCAGACTTCGGATCCCGATGTTTATGCCGTGGGAGATGCTGTGCAGAAGACAAACCCGGTTTCGGGAAAAGAGGTGCTGATCAGCCTTGCAGGTCCTGCCAATAAACAGGCAAGGGTTGCCGCAGATAATATATGCGGTATAAAAAGCAAATATAAAGGCTCTGTCGGCTCTTCCGTCATAAAGCTTTTTGAAATGACGGCGGCAACAACAGGACTATCGGAAAAAGCGGCAAAGGCGGCCGGATTTGATTGTGAGAGCGTTATTCTTTCTCCCGCTTCCCATGCAGGTTATTATCCGGGAGCAAGAGTAATGACCATGAAGGTTACCTTTGAAAAAAAGACAGGTAAGATCCTGGGAAGCCAGATCATCGGATATGAAGGGGTGGACAAACGTATCGATGTTTTGGCTGCGGCTATTCATTTTAAGGCTGTGGCTGACGATCTGAAGGAACTTGACCTTGCGTATGCCCCTCCTTTCTCATCCGCAAAAGATCCTGTAAACATGGCAGGTTTCATGATAGAAAACATAATTACGGGTAATGTAAAACAATTTTTTTGGAATACGGTTGAAGAGCTTCCGCTGGACGGAAGTGTAACATTAATAGATGCAAGAACACCGGGTGAATATAAAAGAGGTCACGCAGAAGGCTTCGTTAATATCCCGGTTGATGAAGTTCGTGAAAGACTGGGCGAGATAGATAAGACAAAGCCGGTCTATGTAATGTGCCAGAGCGGCATAAGAAGTTATATAACATGCAGGATATTATCCCAGGAAGGTTATGATTGTTACAATTTTTCGGGCGGTTACAGATTTTACGAAAGCGTGACCAAAGAAAAAAACTTTTCCGAAA
>CACWUI010000040.1:0-9119 GCA_902764045.1 uncultured Lachnospiraceae bacterium | reverse complement strand
AAGTGAGTTAAAAACCGTTTCCCTGTATCCTCAGATTTTCTCAAATGTATTTAAAATACCCTCTGTGGTATCGGCTCCGGAGCTGGTGGCTGTAATGCTTGCCATGTAAGAGCCTTTGAAGCAGTAAACCTGCGTTTCGTGAATATCGTTTCCTTTGTATTTGGCGTTTATGTGTATGGCGGGAACCTTTTCGGAAAGGAAGGTTATTTCCGTCTTTTTTACGTCCAGGTTTTCGAACCCGTTTTGGGGCAACAGTTCTTTTGTCTGCTCAACGGAGTTGTCCACGTATGCATTGATATCAAAATCTGCAAGCTGTGTGCTGTAAGGCAGTTTCTGTACAGTGATGTTTACATTTTGGGTCTTGTCGTTTTTCATGGCGTACATGATAAAACGGGTGTCGCCGGAATTGATAGCTTCTTTTATTTCGTCATCACTGATGTTATCCTTGACCGTCGATGTGATCTCGGCGATCTCTTTTTCGTTTAAAAGGGACCAGTCGTCTGCTACGGTCAGCTTAAGACCGAAAAATTCGTTGGTATACGTCTTGTCCTTTACGGCTCCGATACTGAAATCTTTATCAACATCTTCAACGGTGGTGGTGGATTCGGTGGTTTCCTCTTGCGGAGGATTTAAGAAAGAACAACCGCCCATTGAAAATGCCGTTACTCCCAACGCGATCAGTGAAGGAATAAAAAAACGATTTTTCATTAGTTTAGCTCCTTAAGAATGTATAAAATTACTCTAAACAATAATGTATAACTTTTTGGCTATATTTGCAACATTTTCAGGCAAAAACCGAATTTTTTTTCTTTGCATTTTACCTATGTTTATAGTAAAATTATGAAATTAAGTTTATGCGCGGCAAAGCGCGGATGTTTTTAGGAGGCTGAAAATGATAAGTGCCAATAATGTAACCTACAGAATCGGAAAAAAAGCACTTTTTGAAGATGTTAATATAAAATTTACGGAGGGGAACTGCTACGGGCTTATAGGAGCCAACGGCGCCGGTAAATCCACTTTTCTTAAGATCTTGTCCGGACAGATTGAGCCGTCAAAGGGTGATATTTCCGTTACTCCCGGACAAAGGATCTCCGTCCTTGAGCAGGACCATTTCAAGTACGATGATTTTAAAGCAATCGAAACGGTGATAATGGGCAATCAAAGGCTTTATGACATCATGAAGGAAAAAGAGGCCATTTACGCCAAAGAGGATTTCAGTGAGGAAGACGGAAATCGTGCCAGTGACCTTGAAGCGGAGTTTGCCGAGATGAACGGCTGGGAAGCAGAGTCTGATGCGGCGCAGCTCTTAAACGGTCTCGGGGTGGATACCGAATATCATGACAAGCTTATGAAGGACTTGAGCGGAAATGAAAAGGTAAAGGTACTGCTTGCCAAGGCTCTTTTCGGAAACCCGGACATCCTTCTTCTTGACGAGCCCACTAACCATTTGGATCTTGATGCCATAAGCTGGCTTGAGGAGTTTCTTGCCAACTTTGAAAATACCGTAATAGTTGTATCCCACGACAGACATTTCCTGAATCAGGTATGCACCCAGATCGCGGACATTGATTATGCAAAGATACAGCTTTATGCGGGCAATTATGATTTCTGGTATGAGTCAAGCCAGCTTATCTTAAAGCAGCGCAAAGAGGCAAACCGCAAAAAGGAAGAAAAGATCAAGGAATTACAGGAATTTATCCAGAGATTCTCGGCTAATGCCTCAAAGTCCAAGCAGGCCACATCAAGAAAAAGAGCCCTTGAAAAGATCGAGCTTGATGATATCAGGCCTTCAAGCCGTAAATATCCTTATGTGGATTTCAGACCTGAAAGAGAGATAGGAAATGAGGTTCTTGAGGTAAAAGGCATCAACAAAACAATAGGCTCGGATACAGCCTTAAAGGATATTTCCTTCATAGTGAATAAGACCGACAAGATAGCATTTGTGGGCTCCAACGAGATCGCCACAACAGCGCTTTTTAATATCCTTACCGAAAATGCCGAGGCGGATTCCGGAGAGTTCAAATGGGGTGTGACTACGAAGGTTGCATATTTCCCCAAGGATATAGGGGCAGAGTTTACCGAGGACATTACCATAGTGGAGTGGCTTACAAGATACTCTCCGGACCCGGATCCCACATATGTGAGAGGATTTCTGGGACGTATGCTCTTCCCGGGTGAGGACGGTGTGAAAAAAGTAAATGTTTTATCCGGAGGAGAAAAGGTAAGGGTTCTTTTATCAAGAATGATGATAGAAGAAGCAAATGTTCTTATTTTTGATGATCCAACCAATCATCTTGATATGGAATCTATCACGGCGCTTAATAATGCGCTTATAAAGTTTAATGGAGTGGTTCTTTTTACGTCTCACGATCATCAGTTCGTGCAGACCATAGGAAACCGTATCATGGAGATACTTCCCGACGGAACGCTTGTGGACCGTATGACCACTTATGACGAGTACCTTGAAAATGATGAGCTTGCCAGAAAAAGACAGGGTACGTCTGATCTGTCTGATGAAGACGACATGAACTGATAATAAATTTTAAGGATTACGCGGATGGCGACTACCAAAGCAAAAAAAAGCACAACTAAAAAAACAACATCCCGAAGCACGAACTCCCGTAAAAAATCAAAGGGCGTAAGGACCGACATATGGTTTTTAGTGGCTCTGGGTCTTATGGTCCTTCTGTGCCTGAGTAATTTCGGGCTTGTGGGAGCCGTGGGGCGGGGAGTCAAATGGTTTGAATTCGGGATAATGGGTGTTATGGGCTACGCATTTCCCTTTGTTCTTGCGTTCAATATGCTCTACAGGGCTTCTAATGATGTGATGCCGGGAAGAGCCAGGATAAAGTTTGCGGCGGTTTACTGTCTTATGGCATTTGTGGCGTCTTTTATACAAAGACTGACACCGGAACCGGATATTAAGACGGCTTCCGTAGGGGAGTTCTTTCTGAAAAGCGCCGATGACAAGATCGGAGGCGGTTTTATAGGAGGCCTGATAGTTAAGGCCCTGTCGCCCACTGCGATGGCCGGTACTATTATCATCCTGATCATCCTGATCCTTATATGTATAGTCATCATCGCCGAGTGGAAGGTGAAAAACAGTGTGTCCGCAGTACGTGATAAGGGGAAAAAGGCTGCCGGAAGCATAAAAAGAGATTATCAGGACTACAGCAGACACGTTGACGAGACCAACGAGAGAAGAATAAGAAGCAGACAGGAAAAGGAAAGAGTAACTGCCGTTCAGAACACGGTCGCACCCCCTGAGGATGAGGATGAACTTGAATACGCCAGAAGACAGGAACAGAGCAGAGAGCGTATGAGGCAGAGAGCCAGGGGTGACTTTGAAAGAGAAAAAGAACTGAACCGTGCCGATGAAGAACTGGCTCATCTTGAGGAGCTGGAGAAAAAATTTGAGGGGATGAGAGTTCCTAAATTTTCAGAGGGAGAGATAAAGAGAGCAGAAAACGTAAAAAACGGACTGGGGGATTTTTCTATACCCGGAACACACGAAGAAAATGCTTCTGCTCCGGAAAACATGTTTGAAGAAGAGCCGGAGATCACGGATGTAGGCTTTGAGGATGATCTTTCAAGAACAAATGCGGGGCTGAAGGAAGCCGTAGACACTCCTGACATCGTTGAAAAAATGAGAAAAATGGGGGCGGGCACCCAAAAGCAGACTGATTCCGAAGATCCGGATACTGTTGATCCGGTAGTGACAGCGCCTTTACCCGGATCGCGAAAAGATGCGACAGTCAGAAAAGACCCGGTAAAAGAGCCAAAGACCCACGTGACCACCACCAAGCCTCCGGCAAGTCCCATAAAACCCGAGATCGCCGGAAAGCCGGAAGCCCTGGACGAATACGAATTCCCTCCCATTGACCTTTTGAAAAACAACAGCGGTTCAACGGGGAGCCTTATGTCTGAGAACAGAAAAACCGCGATAACCCTGCAGCAGACACTTGATACATTTGGTGTTGATGCAAAGGTTACCGACATAAGCTGCGGTCCGGCGGTCACCCGGTTCGAACTGCAGCCCGGTCCCAGGGTAAAGGTAAGCAAGATCATAGGATTATCGGATGAGATAAAGCTGAACCTTGCGGTTCCTGACATCAGGATAGAAGCGCCTATCCCGGGGAAGGCGGCTGTTGGTATAGAGATACCCAATAAGCAGGCAAGGAGTGTTTCATTAAAAGAGCTTATCGATTCGGAAAGCTTCAGCAGCCAGAAGTCTCCCATATCGTTTGCGGTGGGAGAGGATATAACCGGAAAGCCCATTATGGCAGATATTGCAAAGATGCCCCATCTCCTGATCGCCGGCTCCACCGGTTCGGGTAAATCTGTTTGTATCAACTCCCTCATCATCAGTGTGCTTTACAGGGCCAGACCCGATGAGGTCAAGATGATAATGATAGATCCCAAAAGGGTTGAGCTCAGCGTTTACGACGGTATTCCTCATCTCCTCATCCCTGTGGTGACAGACCCCAGGAAAGCTTCGGGGGCTCTTAACTGGGCTGTTGCGGAGATGGATGCAAGATATACAAAGTTTGCCGAATTAAAGGCGAGAAATCTTAAGGATTATAATGAAAAGGTTAAAGGCTCAAACGATCCGGAACTCTCAACAATGCCCCAGATGCTTGTGATTATCGACGAGCTTGCGGATCTTATGATGGTGGCTTCAAAAGAAGTGGAGACATCCATATGCAGACTGGCACAGCTGGCGCGTGCGGCAGGTATTCATCTTGTGATAGCTACCCAGCGTCCTTCCGTAAACGTAATAACCGGTCTTATTAAGAACAACGTGCCTTCAAGGATAGCCTTTGCCGTATCATCAGGCGTTGATTCCAGGACCATCATCGACATGAACGGCGCTGAAAAACTACTCGGAAAAGGGGATATGCTTTTCTTCCCTGCAGGCATGCCTAAGCCCCAGAGAGTACAGGGCGCATTTGTGTCTGATGAAGAGGTGGCGGGAATTGTTAATTTCTTAAAAGAAAGAAACAAAAAAGAGCCGACGCCTGAAGAGGTAGAGAAAATGGATAAGGTCACTTCCACCATGGGAACATTTCCCGGAGGAAGCGCTTACGAAGATGAACAAAGAGACGAGCTTTTTGAAGAAGCGGGAAGATTTGTTATAGAAAAAGAAAAGGGTTCCATCGGTATGCTTCAGAGAAATTTCCGCATCGGATTTAACAGGGCGGGAAGGATCATGGACCAGCTGGCAGATGAAGGCGTGGTAGGTCCCGAAACAGGAACCAAACCCAGGCAGATCCTTATGACGATGGAAGAGTTCGAAGAGTATTTAAAGAACAACAATTAGAAAAGAGGACAACATGGCAAAAGTATTAAGTGATATAGAGATAGCGCAGCAGGCAACAATAGAACCCATATCGGTCGTTGCTGACAGATTCGGCATAAAAGAGGATGAGCTTGAGCTTTATGGGAGATACAAGGCTAAGCTGAACAACTCTTTAGAGGACCGCCTGAAAGACGAAAAGGACGGAAAGCTGATCTTAGTTACTGCCATTAACCCCACTCCTGCAGGAGAAGGAAAGACAACTACTACTATAGGTGTCACACAGGCCTTAAACCTTCTTGGGAAAAAAGCGGTCGCCGCTCTGCGCGAGCCCTCTTTGGGACCATGCTTCGGTATAAAAGGAGGTGCTGCGGGAGGTGGATACGCACAGGTTGTTCCCATGGAAGACCTGAATCTTCATTTTACGGGAGACTTTCATGCCATAACGTCAGCCAACAACCTTCTGGCGGCCCTTATCGATAATCATATAATGCACGGAAATGCCTTGAGGATAGATACCAAACGTATTATCTGGAAGCGTTGTATGGATATGAATGACAGGGCTTTAAGAGACATGGTGATAGGTCTGGGTACAAGAGCCAACGGTCAGATCCGTGAGGATCATTTTATCATCACTGCGGCATCCGAGATCATGGCTATCTTCTGTATGGCAACAGACATGAAGGACCTGAAAGCCAGACTTGACCGCATCATCGTGGCGTACGACATGGACGGTGAACCTGTTACAGCAAAGGATCTGAATGCCACGGGAGCCATGGCGGCTCTCCTTAAGGATGCATTTATGCCCAATATGATCCAGACTCTTGAGCACACACCGGTTCTTGTACACGGCGGTCCTTTTGCCAACATCGCCCATGGCTGCAACTCAGTCAGGGCCACAAAGCTTGCCTTAAAATTGGGGGATTACTGTGTGACCGAGGCAGGTTTCGGTGCGGATCTTGGCGCTGAGAAGTTTATGGATATTAAATGCCGTAATGCAGATATCACTCCTGACGCTGTTATCATTGTGGCAACGGTCAGAGCCCTCAAATATAACGGCGGCGTAGCAAAGGAAAATGTAAGCGAGCCTGATATTGGAGCGTTGAAGAAGGGAATCGTAAATCTTGACAAGCATATCGAAAATATACAGAGATTCGGCGTTCCCGTTGTTGTTGCTTTAAATGAATTTCTTACAGACACGGAGGAAGAGTACGAATTTATCCGCAGGCATTGTAAGGAAAAAGGCTGTGAATTTGCCAGATCACGTGTGTGGAAAGAAGGCGGTGAAGGCGGAAAAGAACTTGCCGAAAAGGTTCTTGATATCATTGAGAACGGCCCCAACGATTTCAGATTCCTTTATACGGACGCACTTCCCATTGAAGAGAAGATCAGGACCATTGCCCGTGACATTTACGGCGCAGACGATGTGGAATTTGAAGGAGACACCTTAAAAAACATAGAAAAGATTACAGCGATGGGCTTTGGCAGGCTTCCCGTTTGTATGGCAAAAACCCAGTATTCACTTTCCGATGATGCGGCTAAGCTGGGGAGACCCACGGGCTTTAAGATCCGTGTCAGAGATGTGTATGTAAGTGCCGGAGCAGGTTTTGTTGTGGTCCTTACAGGAAAGATCCTTACCATGCCCGGACTTCCGTCTGTGCCTGCCGCCAACGGTATAGATTACAATGAAGAAACAGGAAAGATCTCCGGACTGTTCTGATAAAATGATCAAAAGAAAGGCTGATTATGACTGAACTTTATGCCGATGTTATTCCCGGCATATCCCACAAAGAACTGGACAAGACCTTTCAATACAAAGTGCCCGAGGACCTGGCAGACCAGGCCGTACCGGGTGCTTTTGTTAAAGTACCCTTCGGTCGGGGGAACAAGACCATTAACGGTTTTATCGTTCAGTTGGGCAGTGAGCCTGAAATAGAAAAAGATAAAATTAAAGAGATCATAGAAATTTGTTCCGATAAAGATCTTCCCGAAAGCCGTATGATAGACTTGGCGCACTGGATGAAGGATGAATATGATACCACCATGATAAGAGCCTTAAAGACGGTGCTTCCCGTACAGGAAGCTGTCAGGTCAAGAAAATCCAGGGTACAGTTAGGTGTAGGAGACTTCAGTAAAGAAAAAGATATCACACTGAATCCGGAGCAAAAAATGTTCTGCCGGGATGTTATTGCAGATTGGGATAAAGGTGTGAAAGATACATATCTTTTGCACGGGATCACGGGAAGCGGAAAGACCCTTTGTTATATGGAAATAATCTCCCATATTACTGAAAAAGGACAAAGCGCGATCATGCTCATACCGGAAATATCCCTGACCTGGCAGACTGTTGGAAGATTTAAGGAGCGTTTCGGTGAAAGGATAAGTATTATTAATTCCCGAATGTCAAAAGGGGAGAGATTTGATGAGTTTAAAAAATGTGCATCGGGAGAGGTGGATATAGTTATCGGTCCCCGGTCGGCACTTTTTGCGCCCTTTAAGAAGATCGGGATCATCATTATCGACGAGGAACATGAGGAATCATACAAAAGCGAGCAGGCTCCCAGATATCATGCCCGTGAGGTGGCCGGATATATTGCAAAAAAAGAAGGCGCTTCCCTGATCCTGGGGTCCGCCACTCCGTCGATAAAAAGCTATCACAGAGCAAAAAACGGAGATATCAGATTATACACTCTTACAAAAAGAGCATCCCGGGCGCCGCTGCCCAGGGTTTTTGTGGAAGATATGAGAGAGGAGCTAAAGGCCGGAAACAGGCAGATGTTTTCAAGAAAACTTCTTGAGGCTCTTAGGATAAGATTGGAGAAAAAAGAGCAGTCCATGCTCTTTATCAATAAAAGAGGATTTGCAGGTTTTGTTTCATGCAGAGCCTGCGGACATGTTTTAAAATGTAAAAACTGTGATATCTCCATGACCTATCACAGGGGGTTCGGACTCAGGTGTCATTACTGCGGATACTCGGAACCGATGGTAAAGAAGTGCCCCAAATGCGGATCGCCTCATATAGCAGGATTTAAAGCAGGGACCCAGCAGGTGGAAGACAAACTTAAAAGCCTGTTTCCCGAAGCGCGTATCTGCAGGATGGATAAGGATACCACATCTTCCAAGGATGGACATTCGGCAATTCTTTCGGAGTTTGCGGAAGGAAAAGCCGACATACTCGTGGGGACCCAGATGATAGTAAAGGGACACGATTTTGAAAATGTTACTCTTTGCTGTGCGCTGGCGGCAGATATGTCATTGTATGTGGGTGATTACAGGGCATCTGAAAGGACATTTGATCTTCTTACCCAGGCGGCAGGAAGATCCGGCAGGGCCGGAAAGCCCGGGGAAGTCATTATACAGACATATGACCCTGACAACTATTGCATAATCCACAGCGCAGCCCATGATTATGAAGGCTTTTACAACAGTGAGATCGAATACAGAAGACTGTTGTTATATCCTCCCATTTGGAATATGATGACAATAGGTATATCATCTTCAGATGAGGAAGCATTGAACAGAACATGTGACAGACTGTCGGATTCGGATATTATAAAGGCTTTGAAGGAAAGAAAAGAAGAGGCGATGGTAATAGGCCCTTCAAAAGAATCCGTTTACAGGATGGAAAACGAGTACCGGATGGTCATGTATATAAAATCAAAAGAAAAGGGTATCCTGAAGGGAGTTCGAAAAAAGCTGGAAAACATTTGCGAGGATAAGGTTTACATACATTTTGATACAGACCTGAAATAAGTTTTACTAAAGATAGGAGAAAAAAATGGCAACAAGAACTGTTCGTTTAATCGGTGATGAACTGTTAAGA
>CACWUI010000039.1 GCA_902764045.1 uncultured Lachnospiraceae bacterium | reverse complement strand
CAAACACACCCACCCTTGACAAATACGGCAGGGATCTTACGGAGATAGCATCAGTCGGCGGTCTTGATCCGGTCATCGGTCGTGAAAAAGAGATCGACAGGGTTATCCAGATATTAAACCGTCGTACAAAAAACAATCCCTGTCTTACGGGAGATCCGGGTGTAGGAAAGACAGCCATAGTGGAGGGCATAGCCCAAAGGATAGAAAGCGGAAGCGTGCCGGATACCCTTCTTGACAAAAGGGTTGTGACCCTTGATATGTCCGGCATGGTGGCAGGTTCCAAATACCGGGGTGAATTCGAAGAAAGAATAAAAAACGTCATCAGAGAAGTGGTGGATGACGGAAATGTGATCCTTTTCCTTGACGAGATACACACTATCATAGGTGCCGGAAATGCCGAAGGAGCCATTGATGCCTCTAATATTCTAAAACCCTATCTTGCAAGAGGTGAGCTTCAGGTCATAGGAGCCACCACCACTGATGAGTACCGAAAGCATATCGAAAAGGATGCGGCCTTTGAGAGAAGATTCCAGCCGGTAAAGGTAAATGAACCTTCCGAGGAAGAAACAAAAGAAATACTCAAAGGTCTGCGTCCCCTGTATGAAGAGCATCACGGCGTGACCATTACCGATGAGGCGGTGGAGGCTGCCGTAAAACTTTCCAGAAGATATATTTCGGAAAGGTTTCTTCCCGACAAGGCTATAGATCTTATTGATGAGGCTTCTTCAAAAGCAAGGCTGGTCCTTGGCGGAAAGAACAAAACCGCCGAGAAGCTGAAGCAGGAATTAAAAGACCTGGAGTATGAAAAGGAGATCGCACTTAAAGCTTCAAAGTTCAAAGCGGCTGCATTGATAAGGGAAGCACAGGAAAAAACCAGAAAAAAGCTGGTTGATCTCATTGAAAAGCAGGCCGGCAGCCGGAGTGCAAAGAAGATAAAGATCGGTGAAGAGGAAATAGGAGATGTGGTGTCCATGTGGACGGGCATTCCCTTAAACCGGATCACCGAGAAAGAATCGGACAGGCTGATAAATCTTGAAAATGAACTTCACAAAAGAGTTGTGGGTCAGGATGAAGGAGTACAAGCCGTGGCCAGAGCCATAAGGCGCGGCCGTGTAGGCATAGGAAGCCCTGACAGACCTTTGGGCTCATTTATGTTTCTGGGGCCTACGGGAGTAGGTAAGACAGAACTTTCGAAAGCCCTGGCTGAGGCGGTTTTCGGCTCCGAAGATGCTCTCATAAGGGTCGATATGTCGGAATACATGGAGAAGCATACGGTTTCCAAAATGATAGGTTCTCCGCCGGGGTATGTGGGCTACGAAGAGGGCGGACAGCTCAGCGAACAGGTAAGACGAAAACCTTATTCCGTGGTGCTGTTTGATGAGATAGAAAAAGCCCACCCGGATATCTTCAATGTTCTGTTGCAGGTGTTGGACGACGGGCGTATTACCGATTCTGAGGGACGGGTTGTGGACTTTAAAAACTGCATCATCATCATGACCTCCAACATCGGGGCAAGAAATATTGTCGAACCCAAGACCCTGGGCTTTGAAATGCAAAAGACAACGGAAGACCTCTATGAAAAAATGAAAGCCGGGGTCATGAATGATGTTAAGAAGGAATTCAAGCCCGAGTTCATCAACCGTATTGATGAGATAATTGTATTCAGGCAGCTTTCAAAAGAAGAGATCGGAAAGATAGTAACCATCATGATAAACGATCTTAACAAGCGGACAAAGGAAACAGCCGGTATATCAGTTTCTCTTACGGCTTCTGCAAAAAAATATATCACCGATAAGGGGTTTGATCCCAAATACGGTGCAAGGCCTCTTCGAAGAGCGATACAGAGCGAGATAGAAGATGCCCTGACAGATCTGATCTTAAGCGGTAAAATAAAAGAGAAGGATACGGTCAGCGTTTCCGCAAAAAACAATAAATTAGATTTCACGATTAAGAAGAAAGGAAGAAAATAAAATGGCAGTAGTAGAAGAAATTATTCGCGGTGAAGAAGACGGAAGCTTAAGCTTCGGCAATTTCAAGCTTGATGAAAAGAAAAAGGTTTCGGATTTTGAGCATCTGGGTGATACCTATAAAGTAAAGACATATAAAGACATTACAAAGCTTGAGAAAAACGAGGCATTTGTGTACGAGTCTGTTCCGGGAACCGCTGTGTTTAACTTCAGGGAGACGGAAGAGGGAGTTATATTTGATGTTGATGCCATTGAGGATGCGCAGATAACCATAGGTCTTGAGGAGAACGTAAGATATGCGGTTATCATTGACGGCGAATATGCAGAATCCATTACCACCGGAATAGGCGGAAAACTTTCGCTGAATTTTGCAAGCGTTGAAGACGAGATGACAAATATCGAGATAAAGAAACTTAACTGATAACATTTTCGGAAGGATAAAATGGCAAAAAGCACTAAAGTATATTTTTGCGGGGAATGCGGATACGAATCCTCCAAATGGCTGGGACAGTGTCCCGCCTGCAAACAATGGAATACGTTTACGGAAGCGCCTGCGCCTTTAAAGGGTACAAGGCTTTCGGCGAAGAGATCACTGAATTCCGAAAGACCCAAGCCCGTGTCCGTGTCACAGATAGATACAGGTGAGGAAAGCAGAGTGTCCACCGGATTTAAGGAGTTCGACAGGGTGCTTGGAGGCGGCATCATAAAAGGAAGTCTGAGTCTTGTGGGCGGAGATCCCGGCATAGGAAAATCCACGCTGATCCTGCAGATGTGTATAAATGTGGCAAAGCAGGGTAAGACCGTTCTTTATGTATCGGGTGAGGAATCCCTGCGCCAGATAAAGTTACGGGCAGACAGACTTGGTGATGTGCCTGAAAGCCTGAAGATCCTTTGTGAAACGGATATCGACGAGATCACGGACATTACCCGGCAGCTAAAGCCTGAGCTTTTGGTCACGGATTCAATCCAGACCATGTATTCCGGAGCGGTGGAGTCTGCGCCGGGAAGCCCCGGGCAGGTAAGAGAGAGCACCATGAAGCTTCTCAGACTGTCAAAGGAGGAGTCCGTTTCCGTTTTTATCATAGGCCATGTGACGAAAGAAGGTGTGGTTGCAGGACCGCGTATGCTTGAGCATATGGTGGATACCGTCATCTATCTTGAGGGAGAGCGCAATGCCTCTTACAGGATACTTCGCGGTGTAAAGAACCGGTTCGGAGCCACTGATGAGATAGGAGTATTTGAAATGCGCTCCACCGGCATGGAAGAGGTACCCAATCCTTCGGCGTACATGCTCAGCGGCAGAGCTCCGGAGGCGCCGGGGTCCGTGATCACCTGTCTTTTGGAGGGGACACGTCCCATTATGCTTGAGATACAGGCGCTGGTTACCACCTCCGACTTCGGCATACCGCGCCGTACGGCTTCAGGCACCGATTACAACAGGGTAAATCTCCTTATGGCTGTTATGGAAAAGCGTTCCGGATTAAGGCTTTCTGGGCATGACGCTTATGTAAATGTAGCAGGAGGACTGAAGGCCACGGAGCCTGCCATAGACCTTGCCATAGTCATGGCGATTGCAGGGTGTTTTAAAAACAAAGAGTTGCCGCCTGATACGGTCTGTTTCGGTGAGGTGGGGCTTTCCGGTGAAGTCCGGGCCGTTACCAGAGTAAAGGAGCGGGTAAACGAAGCCGCCAAGCTGAATTTTAAAGAATGTATTATACCTGAGGTCTGCCTGGACCAGATAGGAAAAAGAGATGACATAAAGCTGACGGGAGTATCGGACATCCGGAAGGCAATAGATTTCTTTGTTTAAAGGAGTATGTTTTGGCTGTAAAGACAGATGATGAAATGATCGAATATGTAAGCATCCTTGCCAAGTTAGAGCTAAAGGGCGATGAAAAGGAACGTGCCCGCAGGGACATGGAAAAAATGCTTGACTATGTGGATAAACTGAGCGAGCTTGATACGGATGGCATTGACCCTTTAGTACAGGTGATAGACACGGAAAACGTATTCAGAGAGGATATGGTTACCAATTCCGATGACAGGGACAATATCCTTGCCAATGCGCCTGAGAAAGAGCAGGGACAGTTTAAGGTGCCCAAAACCTTTAACTGATATTTGTAAGAAAGCAGGAAAGATTATTGAGTTTAATGGATCTGACAGCTGTGGAGCTGGGTAAAAAAATTAAAGAAGGTTCGGTGGGAGTCAGAGAAGCTGTCAAAGACTGTCTGAAACAGATCAGGGCAAAGGAGGCAAAAACCAACGCCTTTATTACACAGGCAGATGAAACCGGAGTCTTAAAGAGAGCGGATGAGGTTCAGAAGGCCGTTGACTCAGGAGAACTGACGGGTCCCCTTGCAGGTGTTCCCTTTGCGGTCAAGGACAATATGTGCACAAAAGGTATACTTACCACCTGCGCTTCCAAGATCCTTTCAAATTTCGTTCCCCATTACTCTGCCACAGCCGTTGAAAAACTTGAAAAGGCCGGAGCGATAATCGCGGGGAAGACCAATATGGACGAATTTGCCATGGGAAGCACATCAGAGACATCTTACTACGGCCCTGTGAAAAATCCGTGGGATACAGACAGGGTTCCCGGAGGGTCATCCGGCGGCTCTGCGGCGGCAGTGGCTGCATCGGAGGTATCATTTGCATTGGGTTCGGATACCGGAGGCTCCATCAGGCAGCCTGCCGCATACTGCGGCGTCACGGGATTTAAACCCACTTACGGCACGGTAAGCAGGTACGGGCTCATTGCCTACGCATCATCCCTGGAGCAGATAGGTCCAGTTGCAAAGGATGTTACTGACTGTGCGGCTGTACTTGAGGTTATTTCATCATATGACAGCAAGGATTCAACATCTTTCAATCGCGGTGTTCCGGACTTTATCTCGGCTCTTGACGGTGATGTGAAGGGCTTGAGGATAGGGATTCCAAAGGATTATTTTACGGATGACCTTGATCCGGAGGTGAATGCGGCGGTGCTTGCAGCGGCAGACAGGATGAAAGATATGGGAGCCCTTGCAGAGTTTTTTGACTTAAGCCTTGTTGAATATGCCGTTCCGGCCTATTACATAATCGCTTCAGCAGAGGCAAGTTCCAATCTTTCCAGATTTGACGGAGTAAAGTACGGCTACAGAGCCGGGGATTATGAGGGGCTTCACCAAATGTATAAGCGTACCAGATCCGAAGGGTTCGGAGAAGAGGTGAAGCGCCGCATAATGCTTGGCTCCTTTGCGCTCAGCTCCGGTTACTATGATGCATATTACCTGAAAGCCCTGCGCACCAAGGCGCTGATAAAGCAGGCCTTTGATAAAGCCTTTGAAAAATACGATGTTATCATCGGACCCGTTGCACCGGTCACGGCACCAAAGCTTGGCGGATCACTCTCTGACCCCATTAAGATGTATTTGGGAGACATCTATACCGTGGCAGCCAATCTGGCGGGACTTCCCGGCATCTCACTTCCCTGCGGCAGGGATTCTAATGGGCTGCCCATAGGTCTTCAGATAATGGGTGACTGCTTTAATGAAAGGTCTGTTTTAAAGGCGGCTTTTGCTTTTGAACAGACCCGTAAACAGGAGAAAAGCCCCCTTGCATGCGGAAAGGAGGCGGAAGTATGAAGCAGTACGAAACAGTCATAGGGCTTGAGGTTCATGTGGAGCTTGCCACAAAAACAAAGATCTTCTGCGGATGCACTACAGAGTTCGGAGGAGAACCCAACACCCATACCTGTCCCGTTTGCACGGGGATGCCCGGCTCCCTTCCCGTGCTGAACAGGCAGGTTGTGGACTATGCCATAGCGGTAGGTCTTGCCACAAATTGCGAGATAAACAGGCATTGCCGCTTTGACCGGAAGAATTATTTTTACCCGGACAATCCCCAGGACTATCAGATATCACAGCTTTATGAGCCTATATGCTTAAACGGTTATGTGGAAATAGGATCCGGGGATAAAAAGAAAAAGGTTCGTATCCATGAGATACATATGGAGGAGGATGCGGGCAAGCTTATCCATGATGCGTTCGAAAAAGAGTCTTTGGTAGATTACAACCGTTCAGGGGTGCCTCTTATCGAGATAGTATCAGAGCCTGACATGCGTTCTGCAGAAGAAGTTCTAGCCTGTCTGGAGAAGTTAAGGACCACCATTCAATATCTCGGAGCATCCGATTGTAAACTTCAGGAGGGATCCATGAGGGCTGATGTGAATCTTTCCGTAAGAGAAGCGGGAACGGATGAACTTGGTACAAGAACAGAGATGAAAAACTTAAATTCCTTTAAGGCCATAGCCCGTGCCATTGCAGGTGAGAGGGCAAGACAGATCGCTTTGATCGAGGACGGTAAAAGGGTTGTGCAGGAAACAAGACGCTGGGATGATACAAAAGAAGAGTCATTTTCCATGCGCTCCAAAGAGGATGCCTCCGACTACAGATATTTCCCGGAGCCGGATCTTCCGGGGATATTTATCAGTCAGGAATGGATAGATGATGTCAAAGCCGGAGAGCCGGAGTTTAAAGAGGCTAAAAAAGAAAGATATATTGCAGAATTCGGGCTTCCCGTGGATGATGCGGATATTATCACTGATTCCAAAAGGATGGCGGATTTTTTTGAGAAGACAGCCGGGCTTTGTGATAATCCCCAAAAAACTGCCAACTGGCTTATGGGAGATACATTGCGGCTTTTAAAAGAACACGATATGGATGCTGATGACATAAGGTTCTCGCCTGCAAATCTTGCAAAACTGGTCAGACTGACAGAGGAAGGCACCATAAACAGCTCCGTGGCCACGGAGGTTTTTGAAAAGATCTTTACGGAAGATGTTGATCCCGATAAATATGTAAAAGAAAAAGGTCTTGCCCAGGTAAATGACGAGGGAGCTCTGCGGGAAACCGTACAAAGGGTAATGGATGAGAATCCGGGATCGGTTGAAGACTACCGTAACGGCAAGGAAAAAGCCATGGGCTTTCTTGTGGGACAGACCATGAAGGCCATGCAGGGGAAGGCAAATCCCGGAATGGTAAATAAGATCCTGAAAGAGCTTTTATAAAAGGAGGTGGATATATGCCTGAAGAAACGATAACAAAAAAGTCAGATGATAAAAATACCGGTAACGCTTTAAAGTTTGTGCCTAAAGATTTTACGGCGCCTGATGAGTTGTACAATGAGCTTATTGAATCCGTAAAGGCATATCATCCCTCCTCGGATGTAAGCGATATTGAAAAAGCTTATAATATCGCCAAAAATGCCCATGACGGACAGCTTCGTAAATCAGGGGAGCCCTATATCATTCACCCTTTATGCGTTTCCATTATCTTGTCCCAGCTTGAACTGGATAAGGAAACCATAGTGGCGGGACTTCTCCATGATGTGGTAGAGGATACGGTAATGACCCAGGAGGAGCTGGAGAAGGAATTCGGTGAAGAGGTTGCTCTTCTTGTGGATGGCGTTACCAAGCTGACCCGTTTGAAATATAAGCAGGACAAGCTGGAACTGCAGGCGGAAAACCTAAGAAAGATGTTCATAGCCATGGCAAAGGACATCCGGGTCATCATGATAAAACTGGCAGACAGGCTTCATAATATGCGCACCCTGCAGTACCAGTCTCCTGAAAAACAGATCGAAAAATCAAGAGAGACCATGGATATATATGCGCCTCTTGCCCACCGTCTGGGTATTTCAAAGATCAAAGTAGAGCTTGACGATCTTTCCATGAAGTACCTTATGCCTGATGTGTATTCGAATCTTGAAAAGCAGATAAATGCCACAAGGCCTGAAAGGGAGACATTTATCGAGGACATAAAAAAAGAGATAGCGGGGCATATGAAGGATTCCGGTATAGAGGCAACCGTAAGCGGTCGCGTAAAGCATTATTTTTCCATTTACCGTAAAATGGTGAACCAGAATAAAACCCTGGATCAGATATATGATATTTTTGCGGCCCGGATCATAGTGGAAAGTGAAAAGGACTGTTATGCGGCCCTTGGAGTGATCCATGAAATGTATAAACCCATACCGGGAAGATTTAAAGACTACATTGCCATGCCCAAGCCCAATATGTACCAGTCTCTTCATACCACACTTATTTCCGGTGACGGTCAGCCCTTTGAGGTTCAGATAAGAACCTATGATATGCACAGGACCGCCGAGTACGGTATCGCTGCCCACTGGAAGTACAAGGAAGGAAAGACGGGCAAACAGACCAGCGACAGTGTGGAGGCCAAGCTTTCATGGCTGCGTCAGATACTGGAGTGGCAGCAGGAGATGTCTGATAATAAGGAATTTATGGAGTCCGTCAAATCGGATCTGAGCCTTTTTTCCGATAACGTATATTGCTTTACACCTTCTGGAGACGTGAAAAACCTTCCTGCCGGGTCGTGCCCCGTGGATTTTGCATATGCCATTCACAGTGCCGTGGGAAACACCATGGTGGGAGCTAGGGTAAACGGTCAGCTTGTAAATATTGATTACAAGATCAAAAACGGCGACCGTATCGAGATAATAACCTCCCAGAACTCAAAAGGTCCCAGCAGGGACTGGTTAAAGCTTGTTAAATCCGCCCAGGCCAAAAATAAGATCAATCAATGGTTTAAACGGGAATTTAAAGAAGAAAACATTACCCGGGGCCGTGAGCTGATCTCCGAATACTGCAAGTCCAAAAATATCAATCTGTCCGATATCAGTCATGAAAGATACATTGAAAAGGTCCTGAACAAATACGGCTTCAGGGATAAGGATGCCCTGCTTGCGGCCGTCGGACACGGTAGCATAAAAGAGGGACAGGTGGTAAACAGGCTTGTTGAGGAATATGAAAAGGATAAGAGGAAAAATACCACCGATTCCAAGGTTATCGAAGAGTTAAATTCTCATAAAGACAATACGGTCAATATCAGAAAATTCGGTAAAGCCGGAATTCTTATCCGCGGCGTGGGAGACGTGTCGGTTCACCTTTCCAAATGCTGCCATCCCGTTCCCGGAGATGAGATAGTAGGGTATATAACCAGAGGAAGAGGCATTACCATCCACCGCACCGATTGCGCCAATGTCTTAAATTTTCCTGAGACTGAAAGAAACCGTCTCATAGAGGCCGAATGGATAGGCGAGCCGGAGACAGGATGCTTTGAAGCCAAGATCGATGTCTTTGCGGAGAACAGAATAGGTCTTCTGATAGAACTTTCACAGATATTCACCGATGCAAAGATCGATGTGAAGTCGGTGAATGTAAGGATAAATAAAAAGAATCAGGCAACCATTAACTTTGGTTTTGAAGTTTGCGGGAAGGATGAGTTGCAAAGGATCAATGACAAGATCAGATCCATCCCGGGGGTTATAGAGGTGACGCGTGGAAACTGATATTATA
>CACWUI010000038.1 GCA_902764045.1 uncultured Lachnospiraceae bacterium | reverse complement strand
TAGCCAGATCGCTGGTAAACAGCCCCGACAGTGTAAAGATTGAGTCGGTATCAAAGGATGACGAGGTGACGATACATCTCACTACGGCTCCCGAGGACATGGGCAAGGTTATCGGAAAGTCCGGTAAGATCGCCAAGGCCATCAGGACACTGGTGGAAGTTGCAGCGAATGAATCCGGCAAAAAAGTGAGGGTCAGTATCGATGGCTGAGGATTATCTGAGGGTAGGAGTTATCGTTACCACCCACGGTATCAGGGGTGAGGTGAAGGTTTTTCCCACCACGGATGATGTCCGGAGGTTCGATGAATTAAAGACCTGCATGGTTGACGCCAAAAGAGAGCGTATCCCCCTTGAGGTGAGTTCTGTCAAATATTTCAAGCAGTTTGTGATCCTTGGCTTTAAGGGCTATGAGAATATCAACGACGTGCTTGGGTTTGTGAAGAAAGATCTTTTGGTGGAACGTAAGGATGCCGTTGAGTTAAAACCCGGCGAATATTTTATCTGCGACCTGATAGGAAACAAAGTGGTCGCCGATACCGGAGAAGAGCTGGGAGTGATAAAGGATGTTATTACATCATCTGCCAATAATGTATATGTAGTTAAAAGACCTGAAGGAAAGGACCTGCTTGTGCCTGTCATCCCCCAATGCGTTTTGGGGCATGATACGGAAGCGAAAGTTACAAGGGTTCATTTGATCGATGGTTTATTGGATTTATAAAATAGTAGGAGGACATGATGAAAGATTTTATTTCTGAAATTGAAGCCGGCCAGATGAAGTCAGAGATACCTGAGTTCAAGGTTGGTGATGTGGTAAAGGTTTCCAACAGGATCAAAGAGGGAAACCGCGAGAGAACACAGATTTTTGAGGGTACTGTTATTAAGAAGCAGGGTACAGGCGCGCGCAAGACATTTACCGTAAGAAAACTTTCAAACGGCGTAGGCGTTGAGAAGACATTCCCCGTTCATTCTCCCAATGTAGAGGATGTTAAGGTGGTAAGAGAAGGTAAGGCAAGAAGAGCCAAGCTGTACTACCTTCGTGAGAGAAAGGGTAAGGCGGCTAAGGTTAAGGCGCTGGTTAAATAATACTATTGATCAAAGCGGTTCGGGTTCGGACCGCTTTTTGAGGAAAAAGAATGAACAATTATCAATGGTATCCGGGTCACATGGCCAAGGCATTAAAGACTATGCGTGAGGATGTAAAGTCGATAGATGTTCTTTTAGAACTGGTCGATGCTAGAGCGCCGGAAAGTACCAGGAATCCCAATATTGCAGATCTCTCAAAAGGTAAGATACATATCCTTATATTAAATAAGAGGGACATGGCAGATGACTCCGTTACAAAGAGATGGATGGAGTACTACAAAGCAAAAAAGATAAACGCCATTGCGATTGATGCTAAGAAAAAAGAAGATATCAACAGGATAAATGCCTTGGTTGACAAACTTGTGGATGAAAAGTATTCGGGAGCAGATACGCGTCTTGCAAAAGCTGTGGAGGCTGCCGGAGGAAAACTTTCGGAGCGTAGCATAAAGATTATGGTCACGGGTATACCTAATGTGGGGAAGTCGACTTTTATCAACTCTTTTGCGGGAAAAGCAGGAACAAAGACTGGGAACCGCCCCGGAGTAACCAAGGGGAAGCAGTGGATTAGGATACGAAAGGGGAGAGAACTTCTGGATACGCCGGGAGTGTTATATGTTAAACCTTTAAGTCAGGAATCCGGAATGCGTCTGGCATTTATAGGATCTCTTAATGATAACAACCTGAACATTGACGAGCTCGCCCTTGATCTTGTGAAGTGGATAATACCTGCTTATCCCGGAAGTATTATAAACAGATACGAAGTGCCTGAAGAAGAGCCGTTAGAGACAATGGAGGCTATCGGAGAGAGAAGGGGCGCGCTGAAGAGAGGCGGGATCATCGATTATGAAAAGACCGCCGGGATCATAATGGATGATTTCAGAAACGGAAGGCTGGGGGAAATGAGCCTGGAGAGACCGGAGTAAAGCTATGAACATTAAACCCGAAAAACTGGAAGAGGAGCGCAGGCGTCTCGCAGACATGAGCGCATACGAAAAAGAATATGCGGACATGGGTCTCATCTGTGGTGTGGACGAGGCCGGACGGGGTCCCCTGGCGGGGCCTGTGGTGGCGGCGGCAGTGATGCTTCCGAAGGATGAAGAAATATTATTTCTTATATGATTCAAAAAAACTCTCTGAGAAAAAAAGAGAGGCTCTTTTTGATGAGATAAAGGAAAAAGCCGTGTCCTACGGGATAGGGATAGTTGACCATGAAAGGATAGACGAGATCAACATCCTTCAGGCAACTTATGAAGCAATGAGAAAGGCCGTGGAAGCCCTGGATCCGCAGCCTGATATCTGCCTGAATGACGCGGTGACCGTTCCAGGCATTCAAATAAAGCAGGTGCCCATCATCAAGGGAGATGCCAAAAGCGTGTCCATTGCTGCAGCAAGCATACTTGCCAAGGTTACCAGGGACAGGCTTATGGTCGAACTGGGGAAAAAGTATCCGGAGTACGGTTTTGAAAAGCATAAGGGTTACGGCACCAAGGCTCATACCGAGGCTATTTTAAGATACGGTCCCGTACCCGAGCACAGAAGAACTTTTTTAAAAAAGCTTTTAGGTGAGAGTTGAATCTGCGATGATAAACAAAAGAGAAATGGGGACCGGCGGCGAGGCGATTGCCGCCGATTTTTTGGAAAAAAACGGATTGAAGATGATTGACATGAATTATCGCAATCGTTATGGTGAGATAGATATCGTGGCAAAGGATACGGATAGCCTGGTGTTTGTTGAGGTCAAACTCCGAAAGGACGACAGCGCCGGTCATCCCCTTGAAGCGGTGGATAAAAAAAAACAGAGGATCATAAGGAATGTTGCGGCTCATTTCATGTATAATAAGGGATATGGTGAAGACACCGCCTGCCGCTTTGATGTGGTGGGGATCATTAAAGACGGAGCAGGTGAGCCGGAAATTTTTTGGGTGAAGGACGCATTTTAATTATGAGAAAACCGATAGTGGCCATAGTAGGAAGGCCGAATGTAGGAAAAAGTACATTGTTTAATGACCTGGCAGGGGAAAGGATATCCATAGTGCAGGATACTCCCGGCGTTACCAGGGATCGTATATATGCGGATGTGGACTGGAACGGCCGGGTGTTTACCCTGATAGACACGGGAGGTATCGAGCCGGAAAGCAAAGATATCATCCTGTCACAGATGCGTCAGCAGGCCCAGATAGCCATTGATACGGCTGATGTTATCATTTTCCTTACAGACGTACAGCAGGGGCTCACGGACAATGACGACAAGGTGGCGCAGATGCTGCGCAAGTCGGGCAAGCCCGTTATCCTTGTGGTAAATAAAGTGGATAATTTTGACAAATATCAGGCGGACGTTTACGAGTTTTACAACTTAGGCATGGGAGAACCGGTCCCTGTTTCAGCAGGAGCAAAGCTGGGCATCGGAGACATGCTTGACACAGTCATGGATAAGCTTCCCGTATTTGAAGCGGATGATGAAGAGGACGAAACTCCGAAGATCGCCGTTGTGGGAAAGCCCAATGTGGGCAAATCTTCCCTTATAAATAAGCTTTTGGGAAGCGACAGGCTTATCGTATCCGACGTTGCCGGCACCACCAGAGACGCCATTGACACGAAGATAAAATACGACGGAAAAGACTATATTTTCATTGACACCGCGGGTCTCAGGAGAAAGTCCAAAGTAAAGGAAGAGATAGAGCGTTACAGCGTGATAAGGACAGTAGCCGCCGTTGACAGGGCGGATATCGTGATACTCATGATAGATGCCACGGAGGGCGTGACGGAGCAGGATGCAAAGATCGCGGGACTTGCCCACGAAGGCGGAAAAGGTGTTATAATTGCGGTTAATAAATGGGATGCGGTTGAGGATAAGACCGACAAGACCATGAAGGAAATGACGGAGGAGATAAAAGCAGTTCTTTCTTTTTTGCCCTATGCGGAGCTTATCTTTATTTCCGCAAAGACGGGTCAGAGGACAGACAAGCTCTTTAAGCTTATAGAGATAGTGTCCGAAAATGCTACTATCAGGGTGCCCACAGGCGTGTTGAACGAGATCCTGGCAAGAGCAGTGGCTACCCAGCAGACTCCCCAGGATAAGGGACGGAAGTTGAAGATCTATTATATGACGCAGGTTTCCGTAAAACCACCTTCCTTCGTGCTTTTTGTAAATGACAAAAGTCTTACGCATTTTTCATACACCAGATTTTTGGAAAACCAGTTAAGAGAAACTTTTGGATTTCGCGGCACATCCGTAAGGATGATGTACCGTGAAAGAGGAGAGGATAAATAATGGGTCAGTTTGTTTGCATAGTGATAGGATATTTTATAGGAGCCATCATCCAGACTTCCTATTGGTACGGACGACATAAAAAAATTGATATACGCCGGCTCGGGAGCGGCAACGCAGGGACTACCAATGCAACAAGGATGCTTGGAAAAAAGGCAGGCGTCATCACGGCGATAGGTGATGTATCCAAGGTATTTCTTGCGGCGCTTATCTGCTGGGGGATATACAGGGATGCTGCGCCAACAACACTGATATTTTTGTGCAGCGGACTGGGAACGGTGCTGGGGCACAACTATCCCTTTTATCTTGGATTTAAGGGAGGAAAGGGAGTGGCCACCACATGCGGAGTCATCATCTCCCTTTTCTTTCTTCCCAATAACTGCTGGATAATGACCATAATAGGCGTGATCACGTTTTTCGTGGTGCTCTACACCACGGGATATGCGGCGGTAGCATCCCTTGCACTGGTCAGCGAGTTCCTCATAGAATTTATCATATGGGGTGCCTCGAGAAACCTGGAGCTGCATCAGGGAGACCTTGCGCAGGGCGTGATAATTGTTATAATAATCGTCGGACTGACATTCCTGCGGCACAGGAGTAATATATCCCGATTGTTAAATAATACGGAGCACAGATTCGATTTCGGAAAAAACAAAAAATAAGGAGAAAAAATTATCATGGCAAAGGTATGTGTTTTAGGATCCGGCAGCTGGGGAACAGCTCTTGCGGTGCATCTTGCGAAAAAAGGTGAAGATGTGATTCTTTGTTCCCTGACAGAGGAAAAGTTTGAAAAGATTAAGAAAGAAAGGGAGAATGTGTCAGCTCTCCCCGGAGTTAAGATCCCCGACTCGGTGGAGATAACCATGGACTTGGAGTCATCAGTAAAGAATGCTGACATTATCGTTCTTGTTACTGCGTCCGTATATGTAAGAGAGACTGCCAAAAGGATCGCGCCTTTTGTCAGAGACGGTCAGATCATAGTGGAAGCCGCCAAAGGGATCGAAGAAGCAAATCTAAAGATGCTCCATGAAGTGGTAGAGGAAGAGATACCCCAGGCAAAGGTGGCTGTTTTTTTTTTTTTTTTTCATGCAGAGGAAGTGGGAAGAGGCATTCCCACCACATGCGTAGTCGGCGCAAGGGACAGGGAGACCGCAGAGTTTGTAAGAGATGTATTCATTACCGATTCTCTTCGTGTATATATAAATCCCGATATGCTGGGAATAGCCCTGGGAGGCGCATTAAAGAACGTAATAGCCCTTGCGGCAGGCATCGCGGACGGTCTGGGCTACGGTGACAATTCAAAGGCAGCGCTTATCACAAGAGGTATTTCCGAGATCACAAGACTGGGTGTGAAAATGGGAGCGGATCAGGTGACATTTGCCGGGCTTTCAGGCATAGGAGATCTTATCGTTACCTGTGAGAGCAAGCATTCAAGAAACAGGCGCGCGGGAGTTCTTATCGGCGAGGGAATGACTCCCCAGGAGGCCATGACACAGGTTGATATGGTGGTTGAGGGTGTTTATGCCGCAAGATCTGCCAAGAAGCTTGCGGGAATACACGGCGAGGAGCTCCCCATAGTAAATGAAGTAGTTAAGGTTTTATTTGAAAACAAAGACCCGGCTGAGGCGGTTAAGGATCTTATGATCCGTGACACCGTTTTGGAAAACAGGGGTCAGGATTTTTGATCACGGAGGACAAATGAGGGTAATAGCAGGAAAAGCGAGAAGCATGCCTCTTAAGGCTCTTAAAGGTCCTTCCGTAAGACCCACCACCGACAGGATAAAGGAAACCCTTTTTAATATCCTTATGCCGGACATACCCGGGTCAAGGTTTCTTGATCTTTTTGCAGGGGCAGGAGCCATCGGCATAGAGGCTTTGAGCCGCGGGGCTGAGGAAGCCTGGTTTGTGGAAAAATCGAAAGAGGCCTGCGGGATCATCCGGGCAAATCTTGATTTTACGAAGCTGGGAGAGTGCGCGCACATCCTCACAAGGGATGTGTCGGATGCGGTGCTTGAGTTAAACGGCAAAGGTGCATTTGACGTGATATTTATGGATCCGCCTTACGGAAACGGATACGGACAGCAGATACTGAGCCTTTTATCAAGAACGGATCTGGCTGATGAGTACACTATCATAGTGTTGGAAGAGGATCTGAGTGATGATCTTAATGAAGGTGATGTTATATCCGGCTTTGAGATCACAAGGATAAAGAAATACAGGAGCAACAGACACATTTTTTTGAAAAGGAAGGCAGATAAATGATAACAGGAATCTATCCCGGAAGCTTCGATCCCGTGACTTTCGGACATATAGACGTTATAAAAAGGGCGGCAGCCATGACGGACCGTTTGATAGTGGGAGTTTTAAAAAACAATGGCAAAACACCGTTGTTTTCGACTGACGAACGTGTTAATATGTTACAGGAAGTCATTTCAGACCTGAAGAATGTTGAGGTAGTCAGTTTTTCGGGTCTTCTTGTGGATTTTGCGCGGGCAAATGATGTCAGCCTTATAGTGAGGGGCTTACGGGCTGTGACGGATTTTGAATATGAGCTTATGATGGCCCAGACCAACCGGGTCATGGAGCCTGCGATTGACACCATTTTCCTTTCCACAAGCCTTGATTACGCCTATCTGAGTTCCAGCATGGTGAAAGAAATAGCCATGTACGGCGGAGATATAAGTAAATTTGTTCCGGATATCACAGCGGAAAGAATATATAACAAGATCAAATCTAAGAAACCTTTGGAGGACGGCAATGAGTAAGATAGAACAGATTATTGAAGATTTACAGGGATATATAAGCGAGTGCAAAAGCCCTGCTTTTTCAGGCGGCGGTAAGGTCATTTGTGACAGAAATACAATAGATGAGTTTATCGAAGACTTAAGACTCAGTACTCCCGAAGAGATCAAGAAATATCAAAAGATCATCAGCCAGAAGGATATGATCCTTGCGGATGCCAAGAGTCAGTCCTCAGCCATGATCGCTGAGGCCCAGAGACAGGCCCAGAAGATGGTGGATGAGCATGAGATCATGCAGAAAGCCTATGAAGAGTCACAGAAGCTGGTGGATACTGCCCGTGAAGATGCAAAGAACATCACCGATACCGCCACACAGGACGGCAACAACATCCGAAACGGAGCCATCCAGTACACAGACGGTATTCTTGCTGACCTTCAGACAACTATTGAGAATGCCGTTTCCGAGCAGGAAGCAAGAAATGCCCAGCTTATCGCAAACTTAAACGAGGTGCTTGCTACCGTCAGGGAAAACAGAAGCGAGCTCATCCCCCAGGCAGAGCAGCCTGCTGTTGACCTGTCCACTGTTATGGAAGGTCTGAACGATGATGCCAAAGCGACGGCTGCAGGTGAGCTTCCCGAGGAAGACGGAGAGATATTTTTAAGAGATTCATTTGACAGTGAGGAATAATGAAACTGCCCGAAGCATACGAACTTGAGATGAGGCGGCTTCTTGAAGGCGATTACCCCCTTTATGAGGAAAGCCTGAAGGAGCCGCGTCATTTTGGTTTAAGAGTAAATGAGTTAAAGATCTCACCCGAGGAGTTCAGGTCTTTGGTACCCTTTGACCTTGAGCCCGTTCCCTGGGTGAAAAACGGTTTTTATTACAAAGAAGATGAGAAGCCTGCGCTGCATCCCTTTTATAACGCAGGTCTTTTTTATATCCAGGAGCCAAGCGCCATGCTTCCCGCGGCATTACTGCCGGTAAATGAAGGGGAGACGGTGCTTGATCTTTGTGCGGCTCCGGGAGGCAAATCCACGGAGCTGGGGGTAAAGCTTAAGGGAAAGGGTCTTCTTGTATCAAACGATATAAGCGCATCCCGTGCCAAGGCGTTACTTAAGAACATAGAGCTTTTCGGCATAAGCAATGCTGCGGTCATATCGGAAAACCCCTACGCGATCCTGCAAAAGTCCGAAAACGGATTTGATAAGATACTTATAGATGCTCCCTGTTCCGGCGAGGGGATGTTCAGAAAAGATCCCAAACTTAAGACAGCCTGGGAACAAAACGGACCGGATCATTTCTCGAAGATCCAAAAAGAGATCATCCGGTATGCAGCTGAACTTCTTAAACCCGGCGGCATGATGGTTTATTCCACATGTACTTTCAACGAGTTTGAAAATGAAGGAACACTTATAAGTCTGTTGTCTGAGCGGGATGATATGGAGCTGGTCGAGATACCCAAGGACCATGGTTTTTATCCCGGACGCACTCTGAAGGATGAGCAGAAAAAGTATCATCTTGAACGGGCGGTAAGGCTTTATCCCTTTGCCCTCAGAGGCGAAGGCCATTTTGTTGCGCTTTTAAAGAAAAAAGGTGAGGCTGCACCGGGGCTTGCTTCCTGCAGCGGCACAGGCTGTAAAGTGTCCGGAGAGTTTGAAGATTTTGCCTCACACTTAAAGATCCATCTTCCCAAAGAAAGGCTCAGGGTTTCGGAGGGCAGGGTATATCTTTTGCCGGAAACCGGATTTGCCGGGGCAATGAGTAAGGTGCGGTATTTAAGAAACGGTCTTCTTTTGGGAGAAGAAAAAAAGAAAAGGTTTGATCCTTCCCAGGCGCTTGCCATGGCATTAAAAGCGGATGATTTTGATAATGTCATCAGTCTGCCTGCAGGAGATATGCGGGTGGAAAAGTATATCAAAGGGGAAACCTTAAGCTTTGAGCCCGGAGAGATAAATGCTGAAGACGGAACTGTTCTTTTTTGTACGGATGGCTTTCCTTTGGGCTGGGGAAAGCTTTCAGGCAGCACTATGAAGAATAAATATCTGCCGGGATGGAGAAGGGTGTAGAAAATGCGTGAGTTTGTTATCACGGAACAGACCGAAGGCACGGCGCTGCTTCGTAAGCTTTCAAATATACTGCCTGAAGCGCCTTTAAGTTTTTTGCATAAGATGCTCCGGAAAAAAAATATCACCGTAAACGGCAAAAAGGCAGAGGGGTCTTACGTGCTTAAAGCCGGAGATGTTATCAATATTTTTTTCAGCGAAGAGACATTTGAAAAGTTTGCAGGCGGGGCAAAGACGGTCTCCGAAAATTCTTCGGAGATCCCGGAACTTGACCGGGAGAGTATCATTTATGAGGATGAAGACATTATCCTTATTAATAAGCCTGATGGTATCCTTTCCCAAAGGGCCGGGAAGGACGATATTTCCATGGTGGAGATAATCGGGAAATATG
>CACWUI010000037.1 GCA_902764045.1 uncultured Lachnospiraceae bacterium | reverse complement strand
GCTAAAACAAAATGGATGCCCCCTGTAAAGTACAGGGAAGCATCCATGTGTTCCACCTAAAGGGCCAATCAATATGTCCAGGATTCTGGGTACATATCATGCCCCCCCCCCGTTTTTTAGTCCATGTTTTGGTTTAGTATTTTAAACTGCTACCGCCTGGATTGCCGGGGGCGCATATCCAAGTGAACTATGCGGTCTTATGTAATTATACTCATGCATCCATATTTTTGAAAGGGCTATTGTTTCTTTCATTGTATCGAATATAGTAATATTTAGAAATCCATCTCTCATCTTACTGTTGAAACTCTCTACATATCCGTTCTCCCAGGGAATAGGTATTTTTGACGAACGGACCATGGCATCCATGTATTTTCGTCAAAATAACACGCAAATTCATTTGGGATTATCCTTTGTACTGAATTTCATCCTTTCCACAGCTCATTTATGGAAAGAACCTTATGATTTTACAACGTCAAAGGGAAAAGGGGAAAACTTGCTGAGGAAAGGAATTACAATTATTAGCATACCAATATCATTTGTTTTAATTTCCTACATTTTATGGCAAATTAAATAAATTCCAATTTGTTTAATTGAATAGTGTTGTTTACAAGCATCTCTTCGGAGGTGCTTTTTTAGTGAAGGATAATCTACACATTACTGATCTATACATTAGTAAATGATAAGAACCTAATGATTAGCTTTTCACGGGTGAATAAATTATAAATCGAAATGCAAGCCTTTCGGGCTTTCGGGTATCATAATAGTGCTTTTTAAAATTGACTTTATCCCATATAACGTCTATAATAGCAAATGTTAAATTTAATGATTGATAAACACGGGGGCGTTTATGAAAAAAGCAGCCTACAATATAATGCCTAAAACTGAAGAAATCCTGAGGATCATGGGGGAGCAGATTAAGCTGGCAAGACTGAGGCGTGACCTTACGTCTGAACTGGTGGCTGAGCGTGCAGGGATAAGCAGGTCTTCTTTATGGAAGGTGGAGTCCGGAAATCCTGCTGTTGCCATGGGGATATATGCCGCGGTGCTTCATGCGTTGAACGATATGGACAAGGATTTGCTTCTTATCGCTAAAGATGACGAGCTGGGTAGACATTTACAGGATATGGATCTTATGACGAGAAAGCGTGCGTCAAGGAGGAAAGCATGACGGGGGGAGCACAGAAAATCATATATGTTTATGACAGCTTTAGTGAAAATGATACGTTAATGCTTGGTCGTCTGTATGTAAATGTTATTCGTGGTGAGGAAAGCTATTCCTTTGAGTATGACTCAGACTGGTTAAATAAAAAGAACCGTGACATTTACATGGATCCTGGACTGAAAGCCTTTGCGGGTAGACAGTTTCCGACAGAGAAGGGGATTTTCGGTTTGTTCGCAGATTCTTCCCCTGACCGATGGGGACGTATGCTTATGAATAAAAGGGAGCGTCTTATTGCGAATAAAGAGTCGCGTAAGCCCCAAAAGCTTTATGACAGTGATTATCTGCTGGGTGTATATGATGAAGGGCGTATGGGGGGATTGAGATTTAAGACCGACCCGGAGGGCTCTTTTTTATCGGATGATGCTAAGACAACCATACCGCCGTGGACGAAGCTTCGTACCCTTGAAGAGGCTTCGAGAAATCTCGAAAAAGATGAATCTGGTGTAACGGATAACTGGCTGAAACGACTTATAAAGCCCGGTTCATCCCTTGGCGGCGCAAGACCGAAGGCAACAGTAGCCGATGAAAAAGGACATTTGTGGATCGCAAAATTCCCGTCAAAAAATGATGAGAATAATTCAGGTGCCTGGGAAATGGTAGTACACAGGCTGGCTCAAATGTGCGGTTTAAATGTTCCTGAGGCAAAACTGGAAAAGTTTTCAACTACAGGCAGTACATTTTTGGTAAAGCGTTTTGACAGAACGGGAGCTAAGAGGGTTCATTTTGCTTCGGCAATGACTCTGCTTGGCAAAACCGACGGAGCGTCAGCGGCTGACGGAACAGGATATTTGGATATAGCAGGTTTTATAAAGTCCCACGGCGCCGACCCTAAAAATGACCGTATCGAGTTGTGGAAACGTATAGTTTTTTATATGGCAGTGTCAAATACGGACGATCATCTGCGCAACCACGCATTTATATTTACAGAAACAGGCTGGCGATTATCACCGATGTTTGATGTGAATCCCGTGCCTTATGGCAACGAGTTATCGTTAAATGTGGATGAAACGGATAATTCGATAGATATTGATCTTGCGATTTCGGTTGCGCCGCGTTTCGGGATTTCCGGATCACAGGCGGAAAAAGAGGCTATGGAAATAACCGGTACGGTTAAAGATAAATGGGAAAAGACGGCGACTGAATACGGCCTTTCACGCAGTCAGATAGATGAGATGAGACCGGCTTTTGGTATGATGTAAAAGACAAAAGAACCGTCCCCTTGTCTTCCCTTGTCTTTCTAAGGGGGAATGTAATGAAAACAAGAAAAGAAGCACTGAATTTCGGTCTAACCTTTCCCGACACATATGTGGACACACCATTTAAAGATAAAAATTGGCAGCTGGTAAGATTTAAGGCAAATAAAAAGGCATTTCTTTGGACTTATGAAAAAGACGGATATATCAACATAAATGTAAAGGCAGATCCTGAGAAAGCCTACTTTTGGCGGAGTATACACAAGTCTGTAATTCCCGGATATCATCAAAATAAAGAACATTGGAACACTGTTATTCTGGACGGGAGTGTCCCCGACAATGACGTAAAGTGTATGATCGCTGAAAGCTATGCTCTTGTAAGCGACAGCCCGACAAAACGTATATACGATGCGGTAAAGAAGATTCCGTACGGTCGCGTGGCAACCTATGCTCAGATAGCAGAGCTTGCAGGCAACAGGAAAATGGCACGTGCTGTGGGGAATGCCCTGCACAAAAAACCTGAGCCTGATAAAATTCCCTGCTACCGCGTTGTGAATGCAAAGGGGGAACTGGCGGAAGAGTTTGTTTTTGGCGGTGCAGGAGTGCAAAAAAGGCTGCTGGAGGCTGAGGGGATAGAGGTTGCAGAGGGAAAAGTAGATTTGAAAAAGTATCAGTGGTAAAAGCAGAAGGGAAGTTTTACGCAGATAAGTGTGGGAATATTTCTGGAGATTTATCCATTTTAATGTTGCTTTATTTCTGTATAGTTGTTATTATCGACGAGATATATGTCTAAAAAGACACTGATTGGACTTGTTGCTCCGGCTTCTGTGGCCGGGATGGAGCCTGACCGGTGCCTTTTTTAGTAATTTTTCAAACAAGGAGGGAAAATATGTTATCACCGGCAGAAACTATAAAGGCCTACTCTGAAGCAGGGGTAAAAAAGTTAAATCGACCGGTCTTTAGGATGTTTATACTTGCTATATTTGCAGGTATATTCATTTCGCTGGGGGCTACGGGCAATCTGATAGCGCCATTGAGCATACCATGGCCTTCTCTGGGAAAGTTGGCCAGTGCCACCATGTTTCCGGTGGGGTTGATTTTTGTCACTTTTCTTGGTGCAGAGCTTTTTACCGGAAACAACATGCTTATAATGACGGTTACAGACAGGAAGGCATCTGTGGGGAGGATGTTTTTTAATTGGGGAGTAGTTTATGCGGGCAACTTTGTTGGCAGTATAATCGTGGTTCTTATACTTACATACGGGCATGTCTACTCACTGTATGACAATCGCTTTGCCGAGTATGTTATGAGTGTGGCACAGGCAAAGGTATCTCTTACATTTGCAGAGGGACTTCTCAGGGGGATACTCTGTAACATCATAGTATGTGCCACGGTTCTTATAGCGGTGTCTGCAAAAAGCGCCGCAGGCAAAATACTGGCAATCTTCCCGCCAATTGCTTTATTTGTGGTAAGCGGATACGAGCACTGTGTGGCAAATATGTACTTTATACCGGCGGCTATATTTACATCTATGGAATACGGTCTGGACGCAGGTGCGGTGAACTGGGGGAGCATGATAGTAAATAATCTGATTCCCGTCACTATCGGAAATATCATCGGAGGTACAATTATCATCGGCGTGGCATTGAAATTTGCCGTTAAAGACAGGGTCGGCAATTAAAAGATTACGATGGAAATTAATACAAAATTTCATGAGCAAGATGAGCTGACAGAGCTTTTTTCAAAACTTACAGGAAAGCGCATAGACGATAGTTTTGGTCTGTTTCCGCCTTTTTATACGGATTTTGGAAAAAACATAACGATTGGGAAAAATGTTTTTATCAACTCAGATTGTAAATTTCAGGACCAGGGCGGAATATATATAGACGATGGTGTATTTATCGGGCACAGTGTGGTCTTAGCTACATTAAACCATGATCTTGAGCTTTCAAAAAGAGCATGGCTTCATCCGGCGCCTATCCGTATCGGTAAAAATGTCTGGATAGGGACGAATGCGACGGTGACCGCAGGCGTGACCATAGGTGAAGGTGCTATTGTAGCAGCAGGAGCAGTAGTGACAAAGGATGTAGAGGCAAACACTGTGGTTGGTGGTGTGCCTGCAAGAATTATAAAAAGAGTGGATGGGTAGGAATTATAAATAACCAAGAAATAACAGGAGGCATAAAAATGAAACAGCAGATTGAAATAAGACAGGAGATTTCCATGAAAAAGATCGTAGCTATCAATACCAGTCCCCGCATTAACATGAATACAGGGACTTTGTTGCGAGAAGCAGCTAAAGGCGCGGAATCCGAAGGTGCTGATGTACAGTTGATAGACTTGTATCGTCTGGAAAAATTTCATGGCTGTATGTCATGTTTTGCCTGTAAGCGTGAGCCCAATGAGGGGAAATGCATCTTTAAGGACGGACTTTTACCGGTGCTGGAGGCAATACGCGGTTCCGACGGTCTTGTCATTGGAACACCAAATTATCTGGGAGATGCCTCTGCCGGTTTCCGGGCGCTTTATGAACGTCTTATATTTCAGTCGATCACCTATAAGAAAGAGCCACAGTGGTACGACAGTCGAAAAATCCCGGTTCTTTTTATCATGACGAGCAATGCTCCGATAGAATACTATGATTCACTGGGATATGATAAGACCATAGAAAATTATCAGAAGACCTTGTCAGGAACGGTTGGTAATACAAAGGTCATGATCGCTGATAATACCCTCCAGGTTAAGGACTACAGCAGGTTCAACTGGACTCTTTTTGACCCGGCGCTAAAGCAGGAGCGCCATGATAAGGTGTTCCCGGAAGAAATGAAAAAAGCATTTGACTTCGGGGCACAGATGGTAAAAGTTCCCTGGTAAAGGAAAGAATGCACTTATCACACTATTTTAAATCTGCCCGAGTTCAGTTGGAAGAGATTTTGATAATAAAGAAGTAAAAATATATTGTAAAAAACTGTTCTTTCAAGCTCTATTTGAATGGTGTAGGTCTTTTTGTGGACGTAAAGAAGATAAAAAGAATCCGCTACTGCCTGTGGTATTCATCGTGGACAGCTTTACAGAGGCAATTTTTCCTATGCCGCCTCTTTCGTTTTTCTGAACAGCAGCTTAAAGAATATAACTCTTGTAAGCGGCTGTATAAAGAAAAGCTGACCGAGGAAAGCTACAGGGAAGTTGCGGCAAAGGGTCTTAAACATTTCTGCCAAAAGAGTAAGGACATTAAAGCCGTCATAATACGGGTAGTAGAAAACGGCAGCCAGGCAGCTCATCATCGGACACATGATAGCTGCAGTACAACAGATGATCACTGCCTCCATAAATAAGGGGTGTACATCCTTCGGATCGCATACCGTAAATGCGATCTTCATGGCAAGAGGTCCGCCTATAAGCATATCAAGCACAAAAGCAACTCCTATTTCTATAAGGATAACGGACCATATGGGCAGATAATTGCCGAACATATAAATGCCTCCCATCATGTTTATCCCTTCGATCACACTGTGGGATCCTGTTACGTCTTTTATGGTATTGCCCTCAAGGACGTACACCGTATAAAGTACAAAAACATTTACGGTGATAAAAATAGTTATAAGGGCATATATCCCTTCCTGAAATTTGTTTTTAAACATCTTAGATCTCCTTTCAATATTGTTGATTTTTTTAGAAATGCACAAAAAAACACCCGCGTGTAAATCTTATACGTTACTGTTGCCGTATCAGATTTACGCGCGGGTGCGCTACGTGTGCCCTTCAGTAAAAAATTGTCAGAAGTGAGTATACGATTTTTTTTTATTAAAGTCAATTTATTATTTAGGAAAAGAAGCTTCAATCACGATGCAGGTGGAGTCTTTTGCATATGCGCGTATCCGTCCTTTATGTTTATCCACTATAGCCCTTGCTACGGAAAGTCCTATGCCGTAGCTGTTTTGGGCAGAATTACGGGATCGGTCGCTGCGGTAAAAGCGGTCAAAAAAGTGAGAGAGTTCAGCTTCATTCAACTCAGTTGCAGTTGTATTGGTCGAGGTTAAAACTATGCGGTTCTTGCTTTTTTTAAGATCCATATGTACATAGCCTCCGGTGGGAGAGTATTTCAGAGCGTTGTCCAAAAGCAGTGCCACCAGTTTATAAATATCCTTTTCGTTACCGTTAAATGAAATGCCTTCTTCCACATCATATGTAAAGCTCTTTGTCTGCGCTTTGGCCGGAGCGCTGAAGGAAGAGGCGACCTCCTTCACAATGTCAGAAAGAGGAAATTCAACCGGCTTTATGTTGTCGGAGGATTCCTCCATGCGGGCAAGAAAGATAAGATCATTGGTAAGCTCCGTGAGTCTTTTTGTCTGGATCTTAATGTCGTCAAGCCATTCGTTTTCCCCGTTATCCATCTCCAGAACCTCCGCGTCGGCGCTTATGATGCTTAAAGGAGTTTTTATCTCATGTCCGGCGTTTGTAATGAATTCCTTTTGTTTTTCGTAGCTTTCCGAAACCGGCTTTATCATGCGGCGGGAAAAGATCAGAACAAGCACAAAAACAGCCCCAAGACCTATAAGGGATATGAGTATGCTTGAAGTCAGGAGATTTTTGAAGTGATCAAGATCTCTCCTGCAATCCAGAAATATTATTCGTACCCCTTCATCCGTATCTCCCTTTATATATCGGTATGTTCCGTAGAAACCCTTTGCGCGTCCGGTACTGAAGACATCCAGCGCCATGGTCTTTGCGCCTTCATCATCCACGGCGGCTATCTGCATGTGCTCATTGGCCTTGAAGTTGCCGTCGGCATCCAGGAGCACGCTGAAGTATCTGGATTCGAAGCGCGTTTCCGGAGAGAACCCTTTTTGCATCGGAAAATCCCCGGTGGAGAGGTTTTGTCCATTTTGTTCCGCCCCGTCTTTTCCGAGGCGCTGGGGGCGCATATCCTCCGGGAAAGCCCCGTTGTTTTCCTGTAAAACGGTGAGGATATTGTCTGAGTCACGGACTATCCTGTTGTAATTATATATATTTATGGCTGTCACTATGGTGCCCAGAACTATAAATATGGCAAGCATGGAGACGGCTATCATTTTTATTCTCAGTTTTTTTATCATTTTTTTGTCTCTTTTTCCAATGAATAACCTACATTTCTCGTAGCCTTGATAACAACATCCGCATCAAGGGATGAAAGTTTTTTTCTCAGATAGGAAATATACACCCATACCACATTTACGTCGGCGTCGGACTCGTACCCCCAGATCCGCTCAAGAAAGTGATCGGCAGAATATATGCGTCCGGGAGAAGAAATGAGCATCTCCATCATCTGGTATTCTTTATTTGTAAGCTTATGACTGCCATTTACAGAAGATAGTGTAAATGTGGTTTGGTCCAGCTCTATATTCCCAAATGTAAGCCTGGAGGTGGTCTGTGAGGTGTTGTGGCGAAGAAGCGCTCTTATGCGGGCCAGAAGTTCTTTCATCTCAAAGGGTTTAGTCAGATAATCGTTTGCCCCGGTATCAAGCCCCAGAACCTTATCATCCGTTTCAGCCTTTGCTGTAAGCATTATGACCGGGACGTCGTTGCCGGCAGCCCGCAGCTCTTTTAAAACGCTTATTCCGTCCATTTCCGGCATCATTATATCCAGGATGGCGCCGTCGTATTCTCCCACGCTTAAATAATCCAGAGCGTCTTTTCCGTTATATACGAGATCCACCTCGTACTTGTTTTTCTTTAATACGGCGCATACCGCCCGTGACAGGGACACTTCATCCTCTGCAAAAAGTAATCTCATGGGAATCCTCCTGTTCTTATTTTTTCTCAATGTATATTGTCTATTATATACCTTAAACAAAGTTTAAAAAAAACTGAAATTTTGTTTTTTAGGTTCGTTTAAGCTTGGGTGATTATACTCCCGGTGAAGTCAAAAATGATCACGTTGAAGGAGGATAAGTATGGCAGACGGAAGTATATTTAAAAGAATAGAGATAAAATACATGCTTGAAAAAGAAGAAAAAGAAGCCCTTATGGAATGCATGAAGGACAAAATGATACCGGACGGGCACGGTGATGCCACCATACGCAACATTTATTATGACACAGATTCATTTCTGCTTATCAGAAGATCTATCGAAAAGCCCGCTTATAAGGAAAAACTAAGGATACGGAGCTACAAAAGCGCATCACCTGAGGATCAGGTTTTTGTAGAGCTAAAGAAAAAGTGCAAGAAAACCGTATTTAAAAGAAGGATAAGCATGCCTCAGTGTGATGCGTTAAGCTTCCTGTCCGGAAATAAGCTTCCCGAAGGAATCTTTTCAGGGGAAAAAGCAAAGGCAACGGACCCTGTGATAGTGGATGAGATCCGATATTTCAGAGATCTGTATAAAACTCTTCATCCGGTGGTTTATCTGTCTTATGACAGACAGGCGTTTTTTGCAAAAGATGACGACAGCTTCAGGATGACCTTTGATACCAATATCATGTACAGGGCAGACCGCATATCCCTTTCCGAAGAACCCGGAGGGATAAGCCTTATAAAGCCGGGACAATCTCTCCTGGAGATAAAGGTAAGCGGCGGAATGCCTTTGTGGCTGAGCAGATTTTTATCAGAGAAGAAAATATTCAAAGCTTCTTTTTCAAAATACGGAGAGGCATATAAAGATATGTATAAGAAAGGGGTGATCAAAATTGGAGATTTTTAACAGTGTTTTCGGCAGTCTGGCATCCATATCGGTGATGAATTTTTGTGTGTGTATCGCCACTGCCATAGGGATAGGGTTGTTTATTACATTTATGTATACAAGACACTCGGTGTCATCAAAAAGCTTTACCGCGACGCTGGCTTTGCTTCCTGTGGTGGTATGCGTGGTGATACTTCTGGTAAACGGAAATATCGGCGCCGGTGTGGCTGTGGCAGGGGCATTTTCACTTGTAAGATTCAGATCGGCTCAAGGCTCTGCAAAAGAGATAGCGGCGATCTTCCTTGCCATGGGTGCGGGACTTATCGTAGGAATGGGATATCTTGCATTTGCGGTGATATTTGCAGTTATTGCAAGCATTGCTTTTCTGGTTTTTGCAAATATCAATTTTTCGGGATCAAAGGCTTCTCTTAAAAAGAGTCTGACGGTAACAATACCGGAGACCCTGGATTATACCCATAAGTATGAGCTTACGGGGGTAAAAACCACCAATATGGGCAGTCTGTTCAGGCTTTCCTACAGCATAGATCTTAAGGATGCAAATTGTGAGAAGAAGCTGATAGACAGCGTAAGGGAGAGAAACGGAAATCTGGAGGTTATGCTGAACCGGTTTGAGCCTGCTAAGGCGGAGTTATGAAATGCAAGTATGGGATTGACTGAAAAGATGATAAAAAGGAGTAAAACATGAAAAAAAATAAGAACATCATAACAGGATTATCAGTAATAGGGGGTATCACACTGGCGCTGGCGGGGTGCAGTGCAGCGTCACAGAGTACGGACTCCCGGGAGACCACTGCCATCGAAACCGCCGGTGTGGCAGGCTCAGGTAGTGAGGCGGATAGCGCGCAGGTAAGCAGCGCAGACATTCCTGATGGCTTTAGTGAGAAGGATTTTGATACATCTTATTCGGATGCGCAGACCGTGGAGCTTTCCACGGGGGCAACTAAAACAGAGGCCTCAGGCGTGACGGTGGAGGGCAATGTGGTAACATTTACACAGGAAGGAACTTATCTGCTTAAAGGCGAATTAAACGGCGGGCAGATAGTGGCAGACCTGCCGGGAGAAAACGATAAGATCAGGCTGGTTCTTGACGGTGTAAATATAACAAATACCGGAAGTGCCGGAATATACGTAAAAAATGCAGACAAGGTGTTTGTGACCACTGCAGAGGGAAGCGAAAACAGTATTTCCGTAAACGGAGAATTTGTGCAGACCGACGAGAATAATGTGGACGGCGCCATCTATTCCAAAGACGACATTGTCTTTAACGGTAAAGGGAGCCTTACGGTATCAAGCGAAAAGGGGCACGGAATAGTTTCAAAGAATGATCTGAAGATCACAAGCGGAAGCTATGAGATAGATTCAGCTTCAAAGGCACTTCAGGGCAAGGATCTTGTGGGCATAGCCGGGGGGGATATGACACTAAATGCGGGAACGGACGGAATAGACAGCGTAAATGTGGCGGTGTACGATGGCAATATAGATATCAAGGCAGAGGACGAGGGGATAAATGCGGACATTACGGATGAAAATACGGAACCGTCGGTGACTCTTGCAGGTGGTAAGATCTCCATAGTTTCAGGAGATGACGGAATACAGACAACGGGAGATGTGGTAAATGACGGAGCGGATCTTTCCATCATTTCCGGCGGCGGAAGCGCCAATGCGGCAGAGCATTACACGGATATGGCCTTTGGTCAGATGGGAGGATGGCGGGGAAGAGGTCAGGGGGGACCTCAGTTCGGGGGCGATCCGGACAGCCTGGGCGAAGGCCTGCGGCAGAATATGCAGGCCATGCTTGGGTTCTTCCGCCGGATGCGGAAAAAAATCCCGAACCTTTGGATTGAAAACTGTTCCTCCGGCGGACACCGGCTGGAGCCCTCGCTGATGGGCGTGACGGATATGGCATCTTTTTCTGACGCACATGAGTGCGACGAGATTCCGATTATCGCGGCCCAGTTGCACCGGCTGATCCTGCCGGGACAGTCCCAGATCTGGGCGGCGCTGCGGGCGAAGGACAGCATCCGCAGGATCAACTATTCCCTGATCAACACCTTCCTGGGGGTGATGTGCATCTCCGGAGATGTGTGGGAATTGTCCGAAGAGCAGTGGGCTAAGGTGGATGAAGGAATCAGCTTCTTCAAGGAAGTGAGGGACATCATCCGGGACGGAATTTCCACCTTCCACGGAGAGGTTTCCGAGAGCTGGCGGCATCCGGAAGGATGGCACTGCCGGTATCCGGGAAACGGATCCTGAGGGTGATGAACAGCGAAGACAATAAGATTGCATTGGAAAACGGCAGGCTGACGGTGGAACTGAAAGCTCCGTTTGAAGCAATTGCGATTCACACAGGAGATTGATATTCAAAATAAAAAATATTTTACAAAATTGTTAAAAAAGTGTTGACAATCGAAATAAAGTGTGTAATAATGTAGTCACAAAGAAGAGGGACAGTAAAATAACAGGAGGTGAGAGGAAGAAAGGGAGACCCGCATAAAGGATACAGGAAGTCCAATGAGGCTGCGGGGTGACTGGCGGAGGCGTTCATGGCAAGAGGTAAATCCGGGAACGGCAAAGGCAGCGCGGACGCAGCGGAAGTGAATAGATAGAAACGAGCAAACCCCTGTGCGTGCACAGGGGTTTGCTCGTTATTTATGCATAACGGGAATGATGTTGTTACGGAATGGCTGATCCTGAAAGAACCATAGAAATTCTACGTAACGTAGAAATAATATTTGACAGATTATACGAATTAGGTGTTCAATGGGAATCGCGGATCGGGTATGATGATTGCGAACCAAGGGAAACGGCGAAAGCTGATAAGGAGGAAGCAATCATGACAAACACGATTTCCGTCAATCACAATATGATCATTTCCGGAGGAAAGACATGGAAAATAAACTGGCAGAAAATATCCGCATTTATCGGAAAGACATGGGCCTCAGCCAGGAACAGCTTGCAGAGAGGCTCGGAATCACGCTGGGTACCATCTCGAAATGGGAGCGAGGAGCTTCTGAACCAGATCTCCTGTATGTCATGCAGATTGCCGAACTATTTCATGTATCGGTCGATGCTCTGATCGGGTTCACGATGCACGGAAACAACGCGGAAACAGAAGTAGAGAGACTTAAAGCCTTTTACAAGGAACATACGATTGAGGAAACCGCAAAGGAATATGACAGTTTGCTGATCAAATTTCCCAATCATTTCGACATAGTCCTCGGAGCGGCAAAATGCCATATGCAGATCGGCGTCGTTTATCGCCAACATGACGAACTGAAACGGGCCATTGAGCTGCTCCGGCACGCGATTGACCTGTTTTCCCAGAACAAAGATCCGGAGATCAATGAAGTTGAACTGCGTAACTATATAGCCGAATGCTATTCCTCGCTGGAAGACTATAAGAAAGCCGTTGAAGAATATAAGAAAAATAACCTGTGCGGCAACAATGACGCCGAGATCGGACTAATCCTGATTGAGAAAGAAAAGCAGCTGAAGGAAGGTATCAAATACACGGAAACCGCTTTCCTGAACAGTATCAGCCAGATGATCAGTGTTATCAGCGGTTATATTATCTACTACAGGGAAACAAAAGAGGTAGAAAAGGGCATCCGGGCTGCCCAGTGGACAATCGATTACCTGAAGAACCTGAAGGATGACCCGGAAAAAGTGTGTTACCTGGACAAGATTATCAGCCTTTATTATCTGGTACGGGCCTTTGGAGAGGATAGAAGCGGCAAAGGCAGGGAGGCAGAAGACAGCATGCGGGAAGCTGTGAGGATGGCCAGGGAGTTTGATGCGAATCCGCTGAGGACGCTGGAGAACATCGTTTTTGCGGACCATGTATGTGTATCAAATGTATATGACAACGGAGGGCCAACCGCGCTGGAAAGCCTGAGAAGGACGATGGATGAAAACAAAGAGATCACAAGCGACATGTTCAAACAGAAATTCAACGAATTGATGAAGGATTAACAGCAGAGGCCGCGCAAGAAATCGGCTTGCCGATGAGAATGATATTGAAAAGAATATATGAAGATAAAAAAGATCCGCCAGCTTAAGCTGACGGATCTACTTGTGCTGTATACAGCTGATAGTAGAGGCCTTTTTTCGCCATCAGTTCATCATGGGATCCCATTTCAGCGATGCCTTTGTTGCTGATATACAGGATCCGGTCACAGTTTTTGATGGTGCTGAGCCGGTGGGCAACGATGATGCTGGTCCGGCCCCGGAGCATCTCCCGGATGCCTTCCTGAAGGAGTTTTTCTGTCTGCGTATCAATGGAAGAGGTGGCTTCATCCAGAATGAGGATCGCCGGGTCGGACAGGAGCGTCCGGGCGAAGGCAATCAACTGCTTTTCTCCCTGGCTGAGGTTGCCGCCGCGTTCCTTGATTTCCGTCTGATAGCCCTGGGGCATCTTCCGGATGAGTTCATCTGCCCGGACACGGCGGGCGGCCTGGATGACTTCACAGTCCGTGGCATCCAGACGGCCGTAGCGGATGTTGTCCATGATGGTGCCGGAGAAGATGAAGCTGTCCTGCAGCATGATACCCAGCTGGCTGCGCAGGGAATGGAGCGTTACCTGGCTGATATCGTGCGCTTTGCCATCCTGATCGTGCAGGAGGATTTTTCCGCCGTTCAGGTTATAGAAGCGGCAAAGCAGATTGATGACGGTGCTCTTTCCCGCTCCGGTAGGACCAACGAGGGCGATGCTTTCACCGGCACGGACGTGGAGATTCATGTGCTCCAGGACGTTGATGTTTTCCTCATAGGCGAAGGTGACATCCTGATAATCCACTTCACCGGTGATAGGCGGAAGCTCTTCCGCATCCGGTACGTCATCCACGATGACCGGCTCGTCCATGGTTTCAAAGATCCGTTCGAGGTAGGCAATGTTGTTGACGAAGGAATTATAGATATTTGCCAGGTTGGTAATGGGCTGCCAGAAACGGCTGACATACTGTCCCATGGCGAGGATCACGCCGAAGGAGACCATCTTGCCGCCACCCATCCAGTAGACGCCGGCGATATAGAGGAAGGTCAGAACCAGCTGTGTCATGGTTTCGCTGGAGAGCCAGACGGTGTTGCTGATTTTTATGGCACGCAGCCAGGCATCACGGCAGGCGTTGGCCAACCGTTCCATGATGGAAATGTTAACCTCCTGACGGTCAAAGAGCTGACTGACGCGGACGCCGTCGATGGATTCCGCCAGATAGGCATTATAATTGCTGTTCTTGTTACTCTGGTTCTGCCAGGCACGGCGCTGGCGGGGTTTGATGAGGATGATGATGCCGATGAAGAACGGCAGGCCTGCGATGATGACCAGCGCCAGGGTGGTATTGGTGGAGAACATGAAGACCACAATGAAGACCAGGTTAATGATCTCCAGGATCATGTTGATGATACCGTTTGACAGGATATCCGAAACGGAGTTGACGTAGTTGATGACCCGGACCAGGATTTTGCCGGCGGGCCGGGAATCATAATAGCTGAAGGGCAGTTTCTGCAGGTGGGCAAACAGGTCGCTGCGGATATCATGAATGATCCGCTGGCTGACGTGGGCCATCATCCGGGAACGGATGGTGGTAAACACGATGCCCAGGGCGATGATGCCCACAAAGAGGAGGGCCATCCGGCCGATCATGGCGGTATCCTTGTTGGGAACGGCTTCATCCAGCACCCACTGGGTGATCTTGGGGATAAAGAGGGAGGCAACGCTGGCCATGGCGCTGAGCAGCAGCGCGGCCAGCATTTTGTATTTATGCCGGGCAATGTATTTGCCTGCCCGCTTCAGGTGCTGCCAGCGGAACGGGGATTCCAGACGCTCGTCAACGTCGAATTTATTCCTTGCCATCTCTTACACCCCCATTCCGGCAGCCGGGGCGCCGACAGCACTGTTGCTGCCGGAGGCTGTAGATTGTTCTTCATCCATGGGGATGCCATATTGCAGGCAGTAGGTCTGCCAGTAATAACCCCTCATAGCCAGCAGTTCACTGTGGGTTCCGCGCTCGGTGATTTTACCATCCTGCAGGACAAGGATCAGATCAGCGTCCCGCATGGAAGAAATCCGCTGGGCAATGATGAACTTGGTGCACTCATAGGGGAGGTGGCGCAGCTGATCCTGGATATACTGCTCTGTCTCGCTGTCCACGGCGGAGGTGGTGTCATCCATGATGAGGATACCGGGACGAACTGCCATGGCACGGGCCAGGGCAATCCGCTGGCGCTGGCCGCCGGAGAGACCGACGCCGCGCTCGCCGATGATGGTGTCATAGCCTTCCGGAAGCTTTTCGGCAAATTCAGCGGCATCCGCCCGACGGGCGAAATCCATAACATCTTCCTGGGTCAGGGACTGATCGCCGAAGGCGATATTGCCTTCCACGGTATCCGAGAAGAGGAAGACGTCCTGGGTGGCGGTGCCGATGCCGCCCCGGAGCTCACTGAGCTTCCATTGTTTTACATCACAGTCATCCACCCGGATGGCGCCTTCGGAGACATCATAAAACCGGGCCAGCAGGTGAATGAGCGTGGTTTTGCCGCTTCCTGTGGGACCCATGACGGCCACGGTCTGACCGGGCTGAACCGAGAAGGATACGTCTGTGAGGACCGGCTTGGTATCGAAACGGAAGGAAACGTGATCAAACTCGATCTTTCCCTGCATACGTTCATGGGCAACCGCATCCGGGGCATCCACAATGGAGGGTGTGCCGTAATACAGCTCCATGACCTTCGCGGCGGAGGTGGAGAAACGCTGCAGGTCGTTGATCAGGTTGCCAAGCTCCCGCATGGGGTTGGAGACAGCCCAGCTGAGTCCTGTAAAGATGGCCAGTTCGCCGGGAGTCAGTTCACCCCTGATGATGAACAGGCCGCCCACGAAGACCGTGACCAGCTGAATGGCGTTGACCAGCAGCTCGATAATGGGGAAGAAAGTGAGCCAGAGCTTATTGATGCGCAGATGACTGTCCATGAAAGCCTGGTTCTTCTGCTCAAACCGCTCCTTCTCATACTCCTCCCGGGCAAAGGCTTTCACGACCCGGTTGCCGGCGATGTTTTCCTGTGCCGCGGTGTTCATCTCCGACAGCTTTTCACGCATAAAAACAAAGCGGGGACGGACGTGACGGGAAAAGAATTTGGTGATCAGCAGCAGGATAGGCGTAATGACAATCAGAAGCAGGGTCAGCTTCCAATTGACCAGCAGGAGATAAATTGTAGCAAAGAGGAAAGTGCATACCGCGTCGATGATGCGGTAATCAATATAGCTCAGGAAATGACGGCACCAGTCCAGGTCGGCGCTCATACGGGTCATGAGGTCGCCGGTGCGGTGGGTATCAAAGAAGGCCATATCGTTATATTGCATTTTGCTGAACAGACGGCGGCGAAGATTGAAGACCACATTCTGGGAATCTTTTTCCAGAAAGATGACCATCATATACCGCAGGCCTTCCCGGCCGAGCTTGACCACCAGCATGACAGCCAGGATGGAAAGCAGGGGTTCCGGATTGCCTGCAACAATGACGTCATCAATGAGACGCTGGGAAAGCGCAGGGTTCACCAGCAGCAAAAGACAGGTGAAGGCGCATACGCACAGGGCGATGACATGGCGGCGGCGGAAGGGCGCGTCCATATTCTTCCACAGCCAGGCGAATTGCTTGCGCATAAAAACCTCGGGAGAATTCTCCAGTGAAGAGTATACAGACCGGAGGGAGACCTCCGGTCTGCGGTGATGAGTGAAGAGTGAAAAGTGAAGAGTGAAGAGTGAACATTTACAGATTGATGCTTACAGCATCAATCTGTAAATGTTAGCACAATCATCCTCATTCAAGGTGACGAAACCGGAGATGGTTCCGGGACGGCCGTCGCCGCGGCAGAGGTTCTCGACCAGCACGGGAATATCTTCCTCACGGGCGCCGAGTTCCGCAAAGTTGCGGGGCATACCGATGGAGATGAAGAACTGACGCAGCTTCTCAATGCCCTCTTTGGCAGTAACTTCCGGATGGGCAAAGTCCATCTGGCAGCCCCAGACCCGGACGGCAACCTGGGCAAAGCGCATAACGTCATGATTCATGACATAGGTGAAGACGGCGGGCAGGGTCACTGCCAGGCCGGCACCGTGAGCGCAGTCATACAGGGCGGAGAGCTCATGCTCAATGTTATGGCTGTTCCAGTCCTGGCTGCGGCCGACACCGCAGGAGTTGTTATGTGCCATCATACCGGCCCACATGATGTTTGCACGGGCTTCATAGTTATTCGGATCAGCGATGACCCGCGGACCTTCGTGAATCATGGTCAGCAGCAGCGCTTCGATCATCCGGTCGGTGACTTCCACCTCTTTGGTGTTGGTGAGGTAGCGCTCATACAGGTGGGCCATGATGTCCGTGATGCCGGCGGCTGTCTGGAAAGCCGGCAGCGTCTGGGTCAGGGCGGGATTCAGGATAGAGAACTTCGGACGGATGGCATCACCGCTGGCACCCCGTTTATACATGCCGTTTTCCAGCGTGATGACGCTGTCCGGGCTGCCTTCGCTGCCCGCGGCGGAGATGGTCAGCACAGTACCGACGGGAAGTGCTTCAGTAATCGGCTTGCCGCTGTAGAAATCCCAGAAGTCTCCGTCATAGACAGTACCGGCAGCAATTGCCTTGGCAGAGTCAATGGAAGAACCACCGCCGACGGCGAGAATGAAATCGATCTTTTCCCTGCGGCAGAGTTCTATGCCTTCATAAACCAGACCGCTGCGGGGATTGGGTTTTACGCCGCCGAGGCGGAAACTGGTGATGCCCGCAGCTTCCAGGGAGGCTTCCACCCGGTCGATCAAACCGGAACGCAGGGCGCTGCCGCCGCCGAAGTGGATGAGGACACGGCTTCCGCCGAAACGCCTGACCAGCGCACCGGCCTGGCTTTCAGAATCCTTACCGAAGACGAAACAGGTGGGAGAATAGAAGGTAAAATTATTCATACTGGCAGAAATCTCCTTTCAGATATTTAAGGATTCAACTCGCTCCAGGCGGTGCTCAGGCTGTCGATAATGTTCAGGTGCTGGGGGCATGCGGCTTCACAGGCACCGCAGGCGAGACACTTATCTGCACCGGCATCATTCTTCATGATCATCCTGAACCCCCAATCTTCCTTTGGGTCAATACCGTAGAGGGACACATTGTTCCAGACGGAGAACAGACCGGGAATGTTGACGCCGTTGGGACAGGGCATGCAGTAGCGGCAGCCGGTGCAGCCGATCTTGGTGCGGCTGATGTAGGCAGCACGAACATCGTCCATGAGCTTCAGTTCTTCCTCACTCATGATGCCGGTATCCACAGTATCGAAGATCCGCAGGTTTTCATCAATCTGTTCCGCTTCGTTGCAGCCGGACAGGACTACGGATACTTCCGGATGGTTGCAGAGCCAGCGGAAAGCCCATTCCACGGGAGAACGTTTTACCGGGAAGGCATCGTAGAGCGCCTGCACGTTGTCCGGTGCATTGGCCAGACGGCCGCCGAGGAGGCCTTCCATGATGACTACCGGGATGCCCTTGCTTCCGGCAAGCTCCAGGCCTTTGGTGCCGGCCTGATTGTTGATGTCCATGAAGTTATACTGAATCTGGCACATATCCCAGTCCCAGTCATTGAGGATATACTCGAATTCCTCGTAGGGGCCGTGGAAGGAGAAGCACTTGTAGCGGATCTTTCCTTCCTTTTTCATATCATCAAAGAACTGAGGCGCGCCGATGGCTTTCATATGCTCCCACTTCTGTTTGTTCATGGCATGCATGAGGTAGAAGTCGATATGGTCTGTCTTCAGCTTTTTCAGCTCTTCCGCCAGGATGGCTTCCATATCCGCACGGCTGTTGACCGCATCCGGCGGGACTTTGGTAGCGATGGTGACCTTGTCGCGGTAACCGTCCTGCAGGGCTTTACCCAGGACAATTTCGGATGTTTTGTCCAGATAGACATAGGCGGTGTCGATGTAGGTGACGCCGCCGTCGATGGCCCGGCGAATCAGGGAGACGGCTTTCTGTTCGTCAATGACGCTGTCTCCGGAGGCGGCGCCATTGAAACGCATGCAGCCCAGGCCGAAGGCAGAGGATTTGATGCCGAGTTTACCCATGGTGCGGTATTTCATATAAAGATCCTCCTTCCTAATGTGTCAGGGGAGAAAAATTTCTGGTGTAAGGATATGATAGACCTTAGAGCTAGCTCTAAGTCAATAGTAAACAAGTGGCAGTTTCCAATTCAAAATTCATAATTCAGAATTATCCGCTGCGGCGGAGAGTTGCTGAAAAACTGAACCACATCCTCCGATTGCGCTGCGCCTTTGTCCGCAAAGACACTGACGCACATAAATCGGGCGAAGCGGGGGAATGGTATTCACATTGTGAATGATGGATTCGGGCGAAGCGGGGGAATGGTATTCACATTGTGAATGATGGATATGACTTTATCATTTGCGGCTGTTGACTTAGAGTAAACTTTAAGGTTTATGATTGGGTCACAGAAAAAACGTTGAATACTTACAGGAGGATTATGTTATGCGAAAAGTCAGATGGGGCGTACTGGGAACAGCAGATATTGCCAGGGGACAGACAATACCGGGTATGCAGCACTGCGAGCTGTATGCCATTGCGGGCAGAAAACTGGAAAAAGCAAAACTATATCAGGAAGAGTTTGGCTTTCAGAAGGCTTACGGCAGCTATGATGAACTGCTGGCAGATCCGGAGGTGGAAGCGGTTTATATTCCGCTGCCCAATGATATTCACTGTGAGTGGACGGTTAAAGCCCTGAAGGCAAAGAAACATGTGCTGTGTGAAAAGCCGCTGGCGGTTTCAGAAGCGCAGGCTAAAGAGATGTTCCAGGCGGCGGAGGAAAACGGCGTTATGTTGATGGAGGCCTTTGCCTATCTGCACAGCCCGTTTGTGAAAGCTGTGAAGGCAGAGCTGGACGCCGGCGTGATCGGAGAAATCCGGTACCTGGAGTCTGCATTCATCACCGGCAGGAGACCGGATACGGATATCCGCCTGCGGAAGGAAACATACGGCGGAGCCCTGTATGACCTCGGCTGCTATGCAATCAGCATGGCAATGTGGATGCTGGGGAAGGAGCCGGATACTGTACGGGCGACAGCACAGTTCTCTGACAAAAAGATTGACCTGTTCACTTCAGCCCTGCTGCTGTATGAAAATGAAGCGGTGGCAAACCTGGACTGCGGCATGTTGCTGCCGACCGGACGGCTGGACCGGTTCCATATCCACGGAACCCTGGGCGAGATCGTATCCCCGGTGGAGTTCAACCAGTGTGGTGAGATTCCTTATACCATCATCAAGAATGGGGTGAAGGAAACAAAGACGGTGACGGCGCCGAACAACTATGCCCTGGAATCGGAACAGCTGAGCCGCTGTATCCTGACTGGAGAAAAGCCGCATGTGTCCAAGGACTTCTCACTGCTGGTTGCACGGGTTACGGACAGGATACTGAGGGAAATCGGATATTGATGATCAGTTGACAGGCCGGAAAGGTTTGACTTGAAAATGAAATATCCGTCTGCGACGGATGTGAAATAAATCAGCTATGCTGATTTGTGAAATATTGGCCGTTCCGGCCAATATGAAATATCGCTTCGCGACATGATATAAACTCCTGATCTTTACAGACAGGAGTTTATCGGGTAGAATTGACATGAAGTTGAAGTTTACTCTAAGGTGATAACCGGGAGGTTCAATATGTATTCGATTCAGGATGTAAGCAATAAAACGGGACTTTCAACCCATACCCTGCGGTATTATGAGAAGGAAGGCTTGATCTCCGGCGTGGAGCGGAGCCAGGGGGGATTCCGTCAGTATACGGACGAGGACCTGGAAAGGCTGGGACTGATCCGCTGCCTGAAGAACACCGGCATGTCCATCCAGGAAATCGCCCGGTTTGTGCAGCTGACCCATGAAGGAGATCACACGCTGGAGGAACGGGTGGAGCTTCTGAGGGAGCACAGGGAACGGGTGTTGGAACGTATGGCAGAAATGCAGGAGCACCTGGACAAGGTGACCTGGAAGCTGAACTTCTTCACAGAGAAACTGAAGGCGTATCAGGCTGAACAGAAAAAAGATAAGCAGGCATAAGAAGACGGCCGTCCGGAAAGTCCGGACGGCTGCTGTGTTTCATGGATGACAAATTGTTCGAACCAGACAAAAGAACCGTCCCCTTGTCTGGTTTGGGTCAGTTTTTGACGGCATCGATGAGCTGCGCGACGCAGGGCTTTGGTTCACCGTTGATGTCAAAGAGCAGAGGATGCTGCTTGATGATTGGTGAACCAGGCTTCATTCCGAAGAAATCCAGCCAGGTATAATCGTCCGCTATACCCCAGGTGGTGACGCAGTCGATCACATCGGCATAGCTGCAATAGATCTCGAAGAGTTTGACGTAGATTTCGTTGATCTTTGCGAGCTTTTCGGGAGTTGTTTTCAGTGCTTCCTTAATATATTCCTCAAATCCCGGGTCTCCCGGCTTAAGGCGGTAATTACCCTGATTGAAGGTGGCCATCATGGAGATATCCAGCTCGGTCACATGGATACGCAGGCCCATATTTGCGTAGATTTCGATGGAGCGTTTGATTTCGTCATAATCGGGAACTGCCATATGGTGCTGCTGCATACCGATACCGTCGACGCGGCAGCCTTTTTCCTGCAGGTTACGGATCAGGGAAACGATACGATCCCGTTTATCCGGGACAGTTTCGCTATAGTCGTTATAAAAGAGCTGGGCATCAGGGGCGGCATATTTGGACATGGAGCGGAAGGCTGCTTCGATGAAGCCGGTGCCGCAGAGTTTATAGTACTCACTGTTGCGATAAACGGGGCTTTCTCCCGGATTCTTTTCCGGATCGGGTACGTCATCCCGGGTGGCTTCATTCACCACATCCCAGGCATATACATCCTGGTTGAAGTGCTCACACAGGGCTTTGCTGTGGGCATCAATGCGCTCATAAATCAACTCCGGCGCGGCGGGACGGTCACCGTCAAGATACATCCAGGCGGGCGTCTGGTTATGCCAGACAGGCGCATGGGCACGGATTTTCACGCTCATCTCCCGTGCCATAGCCACAATGGGATCTGCCAGATCAAAACAGAATTTCCCTTCCTCCGGTTCGGTCGGTTCATACTTCATTTCGTTTTCTGCCGTCAGACTGTTGAACTGCTGCAGAAGCAGGTCGTGATGCTTTTTGACCTGCATAGGGGAAACCGCTGCTCCGATTTTGAAATACTTTTCGTAAGCCTTGGCCAGAGAAAGAATTTCGCTCATCCAAGATCCCCTTCCTTAATCATTTTTGTTGATTAATTATACACCGTTGTACGTACATTATGTCAATAAGTTGTACCAACAAATGATTAAACAATACTTATTTCTGGTTGTTTTTATCTTGCCATACAATATCCGGGAGGATAGAATAAAACAGTGAAAAGAAAAAGCCGGATCTGATCCGGACCTGAAGATCATTCTATCAGTTAAACGAGGCTATATGAACGAGAATGAAGCAACGCTCCGGCATCTGTTGGATCTGTGCCGGAGAAGTGAACGTACCGGAAGCTGGCAGTATTCCGGCTTTTTAACACCGGCTGAGCAGGATGAGCTTCTGCGCAGCCCGGAAGCGGCACGTTACTCTTTTGTCCTGACGGGAGGGCATGAGGCCGCGGAGCGGAAGATTCTCGCCGCAGGAGATGAAAGGGAGGCGGGGCAGCCGCTGCCGCCGATCAGCGTGGTGGCTGTGACGCCAAAGTCCATGAAATACGCGGAGGAACTGTCACACCGGGATTATCTGGGCGCAATCATGAACCTGGGGATAGACCGCAGCCTGACCGGGGATATCCTGGTGAAGGATAAGCGGGCATGGTTCTTCTGCCTGTCTTCCGCAGCGGAAATGCTGGCATCTTCCCTGACACAGGTTCGTAAAACGGCGGTAAACGCAGAGGTGTGCGGAACAGACATTCCAGAAGTCCAACCCGAGTACGCCCCCCTGCGGCTGAATGTGATTTCGGAACGGCTGGACGCCATAACGGCGGCCTTCACGGGACTGTCCCGGGGACAGGCGGAAAAACTGTTCGGCGCGGAAAAAGTATTTGTGAACGGACGGGTTATAACGGATAAGAGCACGAGGCTGAAGGAAGGGGATATCCTGTCGGTGCGAGGCTTCGGCAAGGCAGTATATGACGGAATAGAATATGAAACAAAAAAGAGCAGGCTGTGGGTCAGCCTGCGCAAATACGTTTGAAAGATGACCTGGTTCGTAAGAACCGGGTTATTTTTTCAGGTTGAAATACTGATTCGGGATATGGCAGTAGCCGCCGGGATTCTTATCCAGGTATTTCTGGTGGTATTCCTCAGCAGAGAAGAAATTGTGAAGGGGTTCCAGTTCCACAGCCAGCTTCGCACCGGCTTTTTCTTCCTCAGCCTGATAGAAGGAACGAAGCTCAGGGAGCATGGACTCATCCGTATAGTAAATACCGGTGCGGTACTGGATGCCTTCATCATGTCCCTGACGGTTGACAGACAGCGGATCGATGACCATGAAAAAATACTTCAGCAGTTCTGCAAGGGAAATACGGGTTTCATCAAATTCGATGAGGAGGGTCTCGGCAT
>CACWUI010000036.1 GCA_902764045.1 uncultured Lachnospiraceae bacterium | reverse complement strand
ATCGCACGGGAAGTGATCTGAGATATATAGACCGGATCAATTTTTATGAGGAGCATATGGAAGAAAAAACTCCGGTGCCGCTGTCACAGAAACCGAAGGAGAAGAAAGTTTCAGATACAGAAAATCTGAACCCGGTATATAAGGCAGTTCTTGACGGCAATAAGGATAACATTGTTTCCCTTGCACAGGCTGCTCTTGATGCAAATGAAGCCCCCGGGGATATAATAAACATTCATCTGATCCCCGCCATAAATAAAGTGGGTGAACTTTTTGAAAAGAAGGTGTATTTCCTTCCACAGCTCATCGCTTCCGCAAACGCCATGGAGACGGCAATAGGGTATCTCGAGCCCATGCTTGAAAAGGGAGGAGATGATAATAAGGGGATCATAGTCATTGCCACCGTGGAAGGTGACGTACATGATATCGGAAAGAATCTTGTGACTCTCATGCTTAAGAACCACGGCTATAAGGTGATTGATCTGGGGAAGGACGTGCCTGCCGAAACAATAGTAGATTCCGCAATAAAAGAAAAAGCGGACGTTATAGGACTGTCCGCTCTTATGACCACTACTATGGTCCGTATGAAGGATGTGGTGGAACTGGCAAAGGAAAAGGGCTGTGCCGCAAAGGTCATCATCGGCGGAGCCGCCATCACCGACAGCTATGCAAAAGAGATAGGCGCCGACGGTTATTCAAAGGATGCGGCGGATTGCGTGAGACTGGTTGAGTCTTTGTTGGGTTAGTACTATCCTTCAAATATCTGGAAGATCACAAAAGATGAGTTTCCGCTGTTACTTACATATTCCACTCTTATGGAGTTGGGGGAAAGCCTTTTTATATCGATAAGGTGTCCCCCTCTTCTGACTATACCGGCAAACTCCCGGGCCGCATCAGCCATTACCTGATTGGCCTCAGCCTCTGTGGCATAATCATCCTTACTTACCCTGCTTAATTTGTTGTAGCCTCTTTCGGAATCATACCGGACCACACCATACATCCCGGGTGTAACGGGGTTATCTTCGATATTCGTGGACCATGGCGCTTTTTCTATAGCGCCTTCAGCACTGTTGTCCGCTTTGGGCATAAGAGGAAGTTTATGACCTGTGCTTATTTGCGAATTAACCTTCGGCTCTTCCTTTTTTAATTCCTCAGGTATGGAGGCTTTCTTTTCCTCCTGCATTTCCGGCTCATATTCAAGTTTTGAATGATCGATATACCATTCGATCAGAAAATCCACATCATTTACATAGACTGTCTTTATAGAACTCCACTTCCCGGTACCTCCCAAAGCATAGGAACCCTCGTCCGGCTCACTGAACTGGGCGTCCTTTACATTTATCTCCCAGATCTTCCCCGCAAGCTCGCCTTCTTTGATCAAAGCGGTGAGAACCATACCCGCCTTTATGATCTCTGCAAAAACTTCAATACTTCCCACATAACCGGATTCATTTCTGACTATGCATTTTATTATTACGCTGCTTCCTATCAGCTCACTGACAAGCATATCTGCCTCCAAAAAAATACTTCAGGCATTATAACACTTATTATAAGGATTGACCATTAAAAAATCAGGTAAGCTTTCTGTTGAATAAAAACGCATTTTTATGGTGGGGAAGCATGCGCTTCATAAAGTCAAAAACCTCATCTTTGTGGATAATATCCTTATGTTTATATACGGATCTTTCTTCTAATTCGTGCTCGAAATAGTCAACCTCGTCCTTCAGATCGCTTATCTGCTGCTGCCAGTACAGATCTGCTTCATCCCCTGTGGGAAGCGTGCTGCGTTTAATAACCGGGGTTTTCCCCTCCATGATCCGCCACTTTAACGTAGCCATCTTATCACGAAGTATCTTAAGCCCCCTGCTTCTTTCGTATTTGGTAATATCAAAGGCATTTCCGAGTATGGAATAGACCATCTCACCGTGCCTGTGGGTAGCTACAGGCGCCACAAGGGCCCCGGCTTCCTTTGCCGTGTCATATACACCGGGGAAAATACCTGCAACAAGCTGATTCGGTGACAGATTCCATGTCCCCTCCGGGAACATAAGCACGTTGCCCCCCATTTTCAAAAGATGTACCATCTTGTCCTTGGAAGCTCTTCTGCTCTCCTTATCCGCCCTGTCCACAAGAATAACGCCATTGGCCCATGCCAGTATGCCGTCTGTTGTTTTAAAAAACTGCTCAAGACTCCCCACTAGGATGTATGCGTGCCTGCCTATGGTCAAAAGTGAGTTGTCAACGTCCTCTTTGAAACCGTGGGTGGCCGCAAAAATAATGGGTCTGCCTTCGGCAGGCAGCTTCCCGCGACTTAATATCTGAAGCTTATCAGGTGTTTTTAACGGAATGATCACATCGAAAACCGGCCTCAGAAATCTTCTGAATGATAACCCCCTTTTTGAAGCCGTCTTTTCAGGATCATGATCAAGCAAGTAGTTCAAAAATCTGTTGTTCATAAGTCCCCCATTTCATCAAAGAAAAGAAACAACGATACCAAGTATAAAGAAAAAGGGTATCACGAAAAAAATAGGTATTATGGACAGAACTTTGATGGATCGTCTGTTAGTACCTCTGGCAAAGAGAAACGAAAACACACCCGGAACGGCAGAAACCAGGCTTCCTATTATCATCCAGGCCGAAATTATCAGGGTATGTCCGTCAAGAAGACCTGCAATAGCAAAAACAAGCGGCAATATTATTGCAGATATGGCAAAAAAGAGCGCTAATCTGTTTCTCATATCTAATAATCCCCGTTTCCGGGAATTTCCTTTCAAATTTTTTACACGGTCTATTGTAACACATAAATATAAAAAAACCACGCAGATGCGTGGTTTAATTTTATGTGCAAACAAAAGTGAATTTATCAATTAAAGAATCTTATACTTAACTGTACGAAGTCCCCAGCTGTTGCAGCTGTTAAAACCAAATGCTCTGAACACTCCGGGCTGAAGATCAAGAGCACGTGATCCGCCGCCCATACCGCCAACATCGTTGATAGTGGCGGTAACTACCTTGTTACCGTAAGCGATCATAACCTTGTGTCCGAGAAGGTCTCTTCTTCCCCAGGCCATGGGAATAGCAACACCCATGGAACTTTCCGTAACTCTTGCACCCGTAGCTGTTATGGAACCGCATCCGGGATCCGTCTTTCCGCCGTACGCGGACGCTACACCTGATGACCAGCCTGATGTGTCAACATCACTTGTCGAAGTAATTTCAGCTTTAGCAGCCCATCCCCTTGCATCAAACTTGTATTTGGTTCCGTCTACCTTCAGAGTAGTGGATGTAACCAACCAACCGTTACTTCCGAAATATGAATCATGCGCCTGCTCTCTTCTTGTAGCATTAAAATGTTTCCAACCTGTTTGAAGCCATCCGTTGTCACCAAAGTATGACCAATGTGCCTTGTTTCCGCCGTCAGGATTAGATGTTCCTTTGCCCATCTTCTGCCATCCGGTCCGTAACCACCCGTTATCTCCAAAATATGACCAGTGTACTGTTTTCTCACCCTCAGATTTACTCATTTTGTGCCAACCGGTATATATTTTACCGTCTTTTCCAAAATAAGACCAATGAGTTGTTTTTTCTCCTTCAGCTTTACCCATTTTATGCCAGCCGGTGTATGCTTTACCATTTTTATAATACTTCCAGCCGCCATCTTCTTTTTTCCAGCCGTTTTTTTCCGTTGTTTTAGTTGTAGCCGCTTCTACTTCCTGAACAGCACCCGTGTTAGCTCCTACTGCAAGTGCTGCTGAGCAGATACCTCCTGCAAGAAGTATGCCTGTTACTACTTTACGTATCTTCATGATTAAAAAGTCTCCTATTTCTTTTAATCGGTCTCCCGACTTATTTTTAAATATTACAAATTTATTACAACTTGTTACGAGGAGATTATAAATCAATTAATTTAATATGTCAAATGTTTTTAGGGATAAAATTTTAAAAATTTTGTAAACAGATATAAAAAAGATAAAACCGAAAAGATACGCAGTTATCTGCGAATGCAAGAAACCAACCTCAAAAAGCCTTCGGCTTTTCTCAGTCGGTTCTTGCATTCCAATGAATACGTCTGCAATAAAAAAACACCATGCAAGCAAGCTTGCTGGTGTTTTTCCATCGCATCCGCATTCGCAGATAACTGCTTATCTTTTCGAAAACTGTGGTGCTTTGCGGGCTTTTTTGAGACCGTACTTTTTACGCTCTTTGGTACGGGGATCTCTTGTCAGGTATCCTGCCTGCTTAAGAAGGGGACGATACTCTTCAAGGTCTGCCTCAAGAAGGGCTCTTGCGATACCGTGTCTGATGGCTCCTGCCTGTCCTGTGGTTCCGCCACCCTTTACATTTACCTTAACATCATATCTGCCCTCGGTATTGGTAGCCTGGAAAGGCTGGTTGACGATAACCTTTAATGTCTCGGGTCCGAAATACTCGTCCAGGTCCTGCTTATTGATAGTGATCTTTCCGCTTCCGGGGGTAAGATAAACTCTTGCCACGCTGCTCTTTCTTCTTCCTGTTCCGTAGAACGCTCCGTTTGCTGTCTTAGCCAATTAACTGTTCCTCCTTTCCTATATTAAAATGTAAGCTCTTCAGGGTTCTGTGCGCTGTGCTTGTGCTCAGGTCCTGCATATACGTGAAGTTTCTTGTACATCTGCTCTCCCAGTGCACCCTTGGGAAGCATTCCCTTTACCGCATGCTCAAAAACTCTCTCAGGGTGCTTCTCAAGCATTTCCTTGATGGGAATCTCCTTGGCACCGCCGATGTAACCTGAATGACGGAAATATGTCTTCTGGTCGATCTTATTTCCGGTAAGTTTAGCATCCTTTGCATTGATAACGATAACGTAGTCTCCGCAATCAACGTAAGGAGTATACTCCGGCTTGTTCTTACCTCTTAATATGGAAGCAACACGGGACGCAAGACGGCCCAGTGTGTACTGTGACGCATCAACCACATACCATTTTCTTGTAATGGTTGAGGCGTTTGCCATTGTTGTCTTCATTTATATCATTCCTCCGATTGATCGAAAAAAGTCTTAATGTTGCTGTTGTGCTTCCTTTTCCCGGGGCTAATGGGAAGAAAGGAAAGCGCATAATAAATCCGTGACGCACAATACGCCACGGTTTGTTATTATAATAAATAATCATTACGGTGTCAATCCTCATCCAGCTTCAACACACTCATAAATGCTTTTTGCGGAATATTCACCTTTCCTATCTGGCGCATCCGCTTCTTTCCTTCTTTTTGCTTTTCAAGAAGCTTTTTCTTTCGGGAAATATCTCCGCCGTAGCACTTGGCAAGCACGTCCTTTCTTAAAGCCCTGACCGTCTCCCTGGCGATAACTTTATTGCCTATGGCTGCCTGGATGGGCACCTCGAAAAGCTGGCGGGGGATTTCCTCTTTTAACTTCTCGCACATTTTACGTCCGCGCTCGACCGCGCTTCCTGCAAACACTATGAACGAAAGGGCATCCACCTCTTCCCTGTTTATAAGGATATCCAGCTTACACAGTTTTGACTCTTTGTACCCCGAAAGCTCATAGTCAAATGACGCATACCCTCTGGATCTGGACTTCAGGGCATCAAAGAAATCATATATTATCTCATTTAAAGGCAGTTCATATTTGAGAAGCGCACGGTTTTCTTCTATATATTCCATGCCGTGATAAATACCCCGCCTTTGCTGGCAAAGTTCCATTATGGTACCGACATATTCTTTGGTCACCATGATCTCGGCATCCACCACCGGCTCTTCCATATAAGCTATCTCTGAGACATCCGGCAGATTGGAAGGATTGGTAAGCTCTATCACTTCACCGTCTGTTTTGTGAACTTTATATACAACACCGGGGGCGGTTGTCACTATGTCAAGATTGTACTCTCTCTCAAGCCTTTCCTGTATAACATCCAAATGGAGAAGCCCCAGAAAGCCGCATCTGAAACCAAAACCCAGGGCAATGGAATTTTCAGGTTCATAGGAAAGAGCCGCATCATTTAACTGAAGCTTTTCAAGGGCATCACGAAGATCCTGGTACTTGGCGCCGTCTGCGGGGTAAATTCCGCAAAAGACCATAGGGTTTACTTTCTTATATCCGGGAAGAGGCTTTTCACAAGGTCTTTTATCCTCCGTCACTGTATCACCAACGCTTACATCCTTTACATTCTTAATGGCAGCTGTAATGTACCCTACCATACCCGCAGTAAGTTCGTCGCAGGGTATAAACTGTCCCGGTCCGAAGGTTCCCACCTCTGCCACCTCTTCCACGGCACCTGTGGCCATAAGTCTTATGCGGGTTCCCTTTTTTACCGTGCCCTGCATAATACGCACGAAAATAACCGCTCCTTTATATGAATCATAAAAAGAATCAAAAATCAGTGCCGAAAGGGGTTCGTCATCATCACCCACAGGCGCCGGGATCTTTTTTACCACTGCCTCAAGGACTTCTTCTATATTAATGCCGTTCTTTGCGGATATGAGAGGGGCATCGTGGGCTTCGATCCCTATCACGTCTTCTATCTCCTCTTTAACCCGCTCCGGATCTGCGCTGGGAAGATCTATTTTATTAATAACGGGGAATACCTCAAGATTGTGATCTATTGCAAGATAAACATTTGCAAGGGTCTGGGCTTCGATTCCCTGGGCGGCATCCACTACGAGGATAGCCCCCTCGCAGGCGGCAAGAGATCTTGACACCTCATAATTAAAATCCACGTGTCCCGGGGTATCGATCAGGTTAAAAACATATTCCTTACCGTCAGCGGCTTTGTACTTTAATCTTACGGTCTGGGCTTTTATTGTGATACCGCGCTCACGCTCAAGATCCATGTTGTCAAGGACCTGCTCCTGCATTTCTCTTTCCGTGAGAGTCTGGGTCTTTTCAATAAGACGATCCGCAAGGGTAGACTTGCCGTGGTCGATATGGGCGATTATGCAAAAATTTCGTATTAATTCACGATTGTCTGACATGTTTTTTCTCTTTCTGAAAATAAATACAAATGTATAAACGAGGCGACCGAGACGGAAGGTTTTAGTCTCCCGCAATCAAAAAGGAGACAGAGAACCGTCCCCTTGTCTCCCGAGAATCGTTTCCCTGTCTCCCGTAATATTTACTCGTCGCCGTTCTTAAGGAAGGTGGGAATATGAATTCCTTCATTGGAAGGTGCTGAAGCGGCGTTCTGGGAAGGTGCCGGCTTTACAGGCTCCTCTCTTGAAGGTGATGCCGCAGCAACAGGTCTTCCCATGGAGGTGGGCGCCGCAGCTCTTCTTGCCTTACCTACTTTACCCAGTTCCTTGTCATCCATACCGGTGGCAATAACCGTGATGGTCACGTTATCTCCTTCGTTCTCATCAAACATAACACCGAAGATAACATTGGCATCGTCACCTGCCATCTCCCTGACATAACTTGCAGCCACATTCACATCGTCAAGAGATGTATTACCTGAGATGTTGATGATAACGTTTGAAGCGCCTGAAATGGTAGTCTCAAGAAGAGGACTTGTAACAGCCTGCTGAACAGCCTCAAGAGCTTTTTCATCACCTGATGACTGACCGATACCGATATGCGCAAATCCCATATCCTTCATAACGGTCTGAACATCCGCAAAGTCAAGATTGATAAGAGCTGGATAATTGATAAGATCCGTGATACCCTGAACTGACTGCTGAAGAACCTCGTCTGCCTTCTTTAATGCCTCAGGAATGGAAGTTCTTTTATCAACGATATCAAGAAGCTTATCATTGGGGATAACGATAAGTGTATCTACGCTGTCTCTGAGTCTCTCGATACCGACTATGGCATTATCCAGTCTTGTGCGTCCCTCAAAGGTAAAGGGCTTTGTAACCACACCTACGGTAAGGGCGCCCTGACCTTTTGCCACACTTGCGATAACGGGAGCGGCACCCGTTCCGGTTCCGCCTCCCATACCGCAGGTAACAAATACCATATCTGCTCCCTCAAGAGCTTTTGCGATCTCTTCAAGGTTTTCCTCTGCGGCTTTTTCGCCGATCTCAGGCTGTGCGCCGGCGCCCAGTCCCTTGGTAAGCTTCTCACCGATCTGGATGGTGGTGGGTGCTTTGCAGCTGAGCAATGCCTGGCTGTCGGTGTTTATACCGATAAGCTCAGCACTTCCAACATTTTCATCTACCATGCGGTTTACCGCATTGTTTCCGGCGCCGCCGACACCTACTACTTTTATCTTAGCAACCGGTTCTACATCATTTGTATTAATCTCCAACAAGGCTCTGATCCTCCCTTTATATCTCACGCGTCTTTAAACGTCGCTTCTCTTAAAATGAATACATTCTAATATATTCTATATTTTTTTATCAAATTTTTCAACCGTATTTATTCAACTTTGTTGAAATACAGATTTTTTTCGGTACCGTCAAATTTTTCAAGATGCAGCACCCCCTTTAAATCTTCCATTTCGGGGATTATCCTGGTAAGACGTTCCATTTTTTCTTCAACATATTCGTTGCCGCCGCAAAGCACCGTCACATCTTTTATCTTTATGCTTGCATTACCGTTTTCATCAAAGGTTATTTTATCCGATGGTATGGAATGATCATGAAATGCTTTAGCGTAAGTCATTACCGCATCATTCATATCTTCATTTGCAGCCGACAGATTCGACCCTTCATTTATAACATTAAAAGATACCCCTTCGATCTCAGGTGTCCCTTCAATAAGTCTGTCAGATATATCCGTAACGGTTCCCGTTTCGTCAAAATAATTATTACCTGATTCGTTTTTATAAAACCCCAGATACTCTCTTTCGTGTATAGTAAGCTTTAATGTGTCCGGTTTTTGGATGCTGACATCGTAGCTTTTCACATAAGGTACGTGTTTGTTCTTTTTGCCGAAAAGCGTATAGATTATGGAATTCGGAAGCTTACCTTCAAATATATATTCAGTGATCTGCGCATCCTCCAAACGGGTATTGCCCTCGTATACAACATTTTTGGTCTTAAACCCGAATATAACGATCAGCACTCCGGCGGCTATCGCTCCCGCTATAACGGGAATCGCTATCAATGCCCTTCTTCTTTTATTTGCCATGTCCACTTATTCCTTTAACTGCCTTGATACGTTCAGTACCATTCCCATCTCATACATCAAAAACAGAATGGAAGAACCACCGTAGCTTATAAAGGGCAGGGTAACTCCGGTATTGGGAATAAGATTGGTGGCTACGGCAATATTTAAAGATACCTGTATGGCAATATGGAAAAATACTCCCATACAGATAAGCATGCCGAATCTGTCAGGCGCTCTTCGTGCTATCACAAATATCCTCCATAAAAGGAAAACAAAAAGCGATACAACAAGAATGGCACCGAAAATGCCAAGCTCCTCGCAGATGACCGCAAAGATCATATCGTTTTGAGCCTCGGGGATAAAGCTTATCTTTTGCATGCTCCGTCCAAGCCCTTTACCGAAGACTCCCCCGGAGCCTATGGCATAAAGGGACTGCACCGTCTGATACCCGGTGGTCTCCGCATACTCCTCCGGATGCAGCCATACAGCAACACGGTTTAATCTGAAGCTTCCCGTATTTGGATCTGCGCTGTTTGCATACATTACCGCCGCAATGGCGATCACGACCCCAATGGCGATCAGGAAAATGTACGGCTTATATCCCGAATATGCTACAAAAGTCATAAGCAGGGAAATTAGCAGTACGATTATGGCGCTGCTTAAGTTGGAACTAACAAAGTATACGATAAACGCAGGAATTATTCCGCAGACAATCCATATGCGGAATATCTTACGTATCCTGACAAACTTGGCTGTACTCAGACATATA
>CACWUI010000035.1 GCA_902764045.1 uncultured Lachnospiraceae bacterium | reverse complement strand
ATCAACTATGGTGGCAAGCCCCCTTCTTTTGGCTATGGTGCCCTCCGGGGGATTGTCTGCATTATACGCATAAAGGAAAGGCATATTGCCGGCGCATATATCCGGAAAGCAGGATGCTGAAAGCCCCGTTCCTTTGCCGGGAAGAAATTCCAGGTTGCCATGGGTTCCCACATGCACTATAAAGTCCGCATTGTAGATATGCTCGAAATATTTGTAGGTGGCAATGTACTGGTGAGTGGGGGGACAATGAGGATCATGGAGGATCTTACAGACCGTACCGTCGCATCTTGCACCGGCGCATCCCCTTTTGGGCTGTACGCACACAAGAGCATTTCCGTAGGAAACTCCCGTGATGCATATCTTATCATCATATACCATTGCGGGAGGAACACCGTCCATTTCCTCGCCCGGAGGTCTTCCCCATGTTTGTATCACGGAGTCCCTTGCATCCTCGGGTATCTTTTCAAAGAAGGTCTCATATTCCTTCGTCGGCATCTCGTAAAGGGTCCCGCCCTTTTCAACGATCTCTCCCACGGTGGTCCAGCGGAAATCCGAAATGGCCTTTTTTTCCATAATGGTATTTATCAGTTCTTCTCCGTTTTCAGGTATATTTTCAAGGGCAAATCCCGCATCGGCCATTTTCTTTAAAATACCTGCCACGCTTTCAAGCGAGTCAAGCTTGGCTCCGCCTCCAACAGTAGCCTCCACAGAGGCACAGGGGTTGTTATTAAGGATAAATACACATTTTTTTTCGGAGTTGGGTTTTTTGGAAAGCTGCACCCATTTTATGACCCTGCCCGTAAGTCTTTCTATACGTTCCTTAACAGGGTATCTGTTTTCGTCCTCTCCTTCTCCCTTACCGCCGATAAATATGGGTTCTATCGCCCCCTCAAGTTCCGGGAGAGCTATGCTCCAGCCCACATCCTTAATGGTCCCGTCCTTGCTTTCCTCCCATTCCTTTATGGTGGTATTGTAAGAACAGACGGGCTTAAACACGGGACAGTTCAGTTCTTTAAGAAGTTCCTTTGAATCGCTGTCATTTCTTCCGTTTATAAAAAATCCCGTAAGCTTGATCAATGCATCAGGTATGGCTTTTCCATTTTCATCAAACATGTATTTCCTGATGGCCCACGCTGCGCCCTTTGCTCCCAGTGACGGCTCCGGCCAGGAATATGTGTAGACGGGAAGCGCGCTGTATCCTTTTTCTTCTATCTGCCTGATTATTTCTTTTTCCGGTTCAAGATCGTTATTTATCCTGCTGCCCCTTGCCACAAGAAGGGCTATCACGCCTTTTTCGGACCTGGGATGATCTTTGAAAAATTCCCCGGGGCTTTCGTATTCCTTTTCGGGATCATCGGGATGAAATATCCCCTCCCAGGGTGTCCTGACAGGCTCCTCATAGTCAATGTCTTTATCCCCCGCAAGAAATGCCGCATATCTTAAAAGGTTGGTGAGGTTGGCACTTCCGTTAAAAGTGTAATAATCATTGCATTTGGCGGAGCTCTCAAGGGTTTCGGTATCCTTTATGAATTCGGTGGCGTTGGCTCCTATATAAACCTTCTTTATGTTCTTATCTTCAATATAGGCAAATATATCATCCCATATACTGTCTCCGGATGTGACGTTCAGCAAAAGGATGTCTGATGAATCAATATCCCGGCAAAGCTCATCAAAGCTTTCTTTCTCCTCATCCAGGTTACGGCCGGAATAGACCTTTACCTCCGCCGCATCCTTTATCGTACTACCTGCGTTTTTCAGTCTTGCGGCTGTGGTATGCCATACTATGGCGGTTATTTTTTTCATTCACCTGCAGCCTCCTTTACGTTAATGATCTCGCCTATAACAGACGAATCAAACTCTCTTGCCTGCTCAAAGGGAAGGCTTCTCATCCTGTGCAGATATACAAGAGCCGCTATCTTTTTGATATCATCTGTCTCTACTTTTTTCCTGCCCTCAAAAGCCGCATAGGCTCTTGCAGCCTTCATAAGTGTAAGGTCACTTCTGTGCCCTTCTATCTCAAGTGCCACGGAAACCTTTGCGATGGACAGCAAAATATCATCGCTTATCTCCACTTCATAAAGCCTTTCTCTTGCTCTGACTATTCTTTCCGCAAGCTCCTCTTCGCTTTCTTTAAATCTTGCCGCAAAGGCTTCCGGATCTTTATCGTATTCATTTCTGTATTTGATTATCTTTACTCTCTCCTCCGGATCGGTTATACCCGTGATCCGTACGCTTAAGCCGAACCTGTCAAGGAGCTGTGGTCTCAGCTCGCCCTCCTCAGGGTTCATGGTTCCCACCAGCACAAAGGTCGCCGGATGCGAATAGGATATTCCCTCTCTTTCCACGGTATTTACCCCCATGGCCGCAGAGTCAAGAAGGAGATCTACTATATGGTCATCTAAGAGGTTTACCTCATCCACATACAGGATGCCTCTGTTGGCGTCCGCAAGAATACCGGGCTCGAATTTTTTCTTACCGTTATGTATTGCCTCCTCTAAGTCAAGGGTTCCCACCACTCTGTCTTCGGTGGCAGATACGGGAAGATCCACAACCTTCATGGGACGCTTTTCGATCCCGAAGACTCCGCCTCCGGCAAGCAGATCCTTACAGGCCTCGCAAAGTTTTGATGTGTCGGCCGGGTCGCAACCATACCTGCAGCCCTTGACTGTATCTATCTCAGGAAGCAGACCTGCCATTGCTCTTACCGCCGTGGACTTGGCAGTTCCTTTCTCTCCGAAGGCAAGTATCCCTCCTATCTTCGGGTCGATGATATTTAATATCAGGCCAAGTTTCATATCCTCCTGACCGATGATCGCCGTAAACGGATACGGATAAATTCTTTTACTCACTGTGCTTTCTCCTTTCTTACTATCTGCTCTATCTGACTCCCCTTGATCTCATCCAGCCGGTAATACTTTGCCTTCATTGCCGACGCCAGCTTTCCCGCTATGCCGAAACTTGTAAGGGAATTGTTTTCTATGTCAATGACCATGGTTTCCAGTCTTTTTTCTTTGGATATCATCTCTCCTATGTCCAGAAGCTCTTCGGCAGGCTTTTTGGAACTGTCTATGGAGATGTTTCCCCTGCCATCGGTGATGACTATCAGCATGGGCATAATGTCAGGGTTTTGGCGAAGCTGGTTTTCTATTACCCTGAGTCCCTTTTCTATTCCTGCATTAAGAGGTGTTTTTCCTCCTGTCTTAATGTCTTCAAGAAGTCTGTACCCCCTCTCGGTGCTTCTTGTGGGAGGCAGCACCACCTGCGCTCCCTCTCCGGAAAATGTGACCATACCCACTTTGTCTCTTTTTACATATGCATCCTTTAACAGTGACAATACCGCTGCCTTTGCTTCGATCATTCTTTTTACCGCTCCCATGGATCCGCTGGCATCGACCACAAAGACCAGCAGGTTGGATATTTTTTTCTGCCTTACCTTTTCCCTTATGTCCTCGTTTTTTATGATTATCTTCATGCCGTTGCTTTGGCGTTTTTTCTGGAAAGGCGCCGCTGCTCTTATGGTGGCATCAAGGGCCAGATCGTTGTTTTTACGCTTCATGGTGGGATATATATATCTTCCGCTTGTGCTTTCTGTCTTTGTCTGTGTCCTTCTTCCGCTGCCTTTCCTTACCTTGCGGTCCTTTTCATGGGAAAAATCCTTTACCTGAAATGCCTCTCCCGTCTCAAAGGCTTTAGGTATGCTTTTAAATCTGCTCTCTCCGTTGTTTTCGGTTTCTTCGTCATTATCCCCCCGGGGGGTATTTTCGGGATCTCTGTCCTGCTGTCCCGTATCCCTTTCGGGATCATTATTATGTTCGTTGTCCTTGTTTTCTTCTTCCTGCTGCCTGTCTTCTTCCTTTTCCTCTTCTTCCTGCGGCTGCGGTTCTTCCTCACTCGGAGCCGCTCCCGGCCGCATCCTGTGGGGAAGCACAAAATATGCGGCCTCGTCTATATCTTCTTCTGTTATCTCGGTTCTTTCATGGAAGGCTGCAACCGCCATTACCGCCTCCTTCATCACCATATCTGCACGGTGTCCCTCGGCGTTTGACTCTATCACCTTCCGGGCAATGGCTGCCAGCGTTTCCCCGCTTACTTCTATCTCTTTCAGTCTTTCCCTGGCATTTTCGATGGCTTTTTTCAGTTCCTCAGTTTGCCTGAGCCTGTCATCGTTCATGAAATTCTCATTTGTATCGTACTCATCCCGTATCCGCATGATCTTTGATCTGTCTTCCGGTGCGTCCAGCTTTTCCGCTCTGGCATACATCCCGAAATGGTCCGTCATGCTTTTTCGAAGGGTGGTCTTTTCAGAATTCATGGTGCCTATCATCAGCAGCCTGCACTCCTCAGAATCGGAAATGCCGTCCCTTTCCACTCTCAGCTCTCCCGTGGACAGCACCGACATGAGTATGTCGGTAATATTGTCGGGAAGCAGGGACACATCATCTATGAAAAGTATCTCTCCGTGTGCCCTGGAAAGAACGCCTTTTTCCAGGTGCGCCCTTCCTGTTTTCATGGTCTTTTCTATATCTACGGATCCCACAAGCCTGTCCTCCGAGATATTAAGGGGCAGCTTGACGATATTTTTGTCCGTTATGCTTCTTAATGACTCACAGATAAGGGATTTGGCGCATCCCCCGTACCCGTCTATAAGCACACCGCCTATATCCGGGTTTATCAGGTTCAAAAGAAGGGCCTCTTTTATATCATTCTGACCGATAATTTCACAAAACGGAAAACAACCTTTTTCTGACATAACTGATCAACCTCTGCATTAGCTCTGCAACTTTCTCTTTTGGGGAAAATTATAAAACCCCCATACAGGGGCAATAACCCTGTATGGGGGATATTAGGTTTTCCATTTTGGAAAACATGTGTATTATTGGGGTATCTTTGATGTCACAAAATCCGTAAACTCCTTCGCAATGCTTGACATCTCGATATTATGTCTTTTGATATAACCGAAATCGATATCTTCCTGCATTTCAGCCAATTCGACGCGCTTTATGTCCTCTCTTCCCGGCACACAGTCAAACACGTCGCAGCCTATATACACCATATCCGTGTTTTTTACCATATTGACAGCCGTAGGGAGACTGAGGGTAAGCATCCGCATAACGGGCTTCGTAAACATATTGCCGTATGTGCTCTTAATGTGCTCCGCCTCCAGAAAGTCTGTCCCGTTTATCTTTATCTGATCCGCCTTTTCCACATCGGACAGGCTGACGTGTTTTGCAGAGGCAAGTTTGTGCTTTGAATTTACAAACATGAACTTTTTCGTCTTTGTTATCGGCGTAAATTCCAGGGCAAAATCCGCAAGGCGCATCTGTATGGCGGTCTTACGTCTTTTTTCGATATACGCAAACCCCATGTCCGCCTTTCTTACATGAAGGGCCTGGCACATGTTATCGATCGGGACATTCGAAAGATTGTAGAAATAATCGTTCTCGGTCTGAAGCTTTATGTAATCCGTAAAGACATTGTCCATATATACATCCGGAAGCCCCAGCACTATCAGGCTTTCCCGGCCGCTCCTTTCCCTGACCAGTTCAAACTCGTCAAAGTCCCTGAGTACCTTGTTGGCTATGCTGTATATCTTCATGCCCTCTCTGGTAAGGATTATGCCGCTCTTTTTTCTCTCAAACAACTCATGTCCCAGTTCATCCTCAAGACCTTTCACCATCTTGCTTATCTGGGATACGGATATATACATAAGCCTTGCAGCCTCACTGAAACTTTTGGTGTCTGCCACTGCCACAAAGCACTGGATCTGTTTTATGTTCATTTTTTTACCTCTTCTTTTAAAAATGCATATGAGGGACGGAATAATAATCCCCATCCTCGTATTATAGCAAATAAAAAACTCCCTTGCGGGAGCCTTTTAGAAAAAGAAAACTTTTTGTTTTGGTTAATATTACTTACGAAGGTTTGTTTGCAAATAATAAAAAAAGGAGAGAAACCTGCAAAACAAGGGAAAGTGTAGAGCTAAATGTAAAAACCCATGTCATGCAGGCAACTACAATATAATATCTTTCCAAAACCTATGTAAGCCCTATAGGGGGATGTTTTTTAAAAAAAATCTCAAAAAATTTTCAACCGGATCAATGATCATGACCGCCGTGCTCTTTTACCCTGAAGCAATGGGTCGCGGTGTAGTGGATGGTATCATAATCATCACAGCTTTTCTCAATGATGTATCTTGCGATAAGACAGTATACTCCGGGCTTCTTGGGAGTGATCTTTAATACGCCGTCAGCTCCCGTGGAAAGCTTCTCTGTGGTCTTTTCACCCTCACCCTTGATAATAAGATCAATATCGTCACATGCCTGGGGCTCGCCATCGGTCTTTAACACAAATTTGATCTCATGTCCCACGACAAATTCCGCATTTTCGGGAAGAAGAGTTGTAAGAAGAGGCGCAGCATACACATTTGTATCGTCACTGTGTCCTACGGTTATGCAGTTTGTGGCGCTCTGCACATATCTGTTTACTGCTACAGCATCAGGATGCTCACCCTTTTTTCCCTTCTTCCATTTGTCACCGGGATACTCAGCGTAGCAGTTATCATACTGGATGGAGAAAATATAAATACCTTCCTGATCCGTCTCGGAAATAAGATCAAGAAATTCTTTTCCCGTATCTTTAACTTCCACATCCTCTACGGTACCGTCGGGAGCAAAAGTCTTAAATGTAAGTTCTTCTGTTCTGGGAAGTCCGTCACACTCTGTATTGTGTCCCCATTTGAGCATGGTCTGGATGGAGTCACCTGCATGATAATGGAAAACATAATCCTCGAGCCATCCCTCATGTCCGTATACAAGCTTGTCCGTAGTATCTTTAATATTGTTTTTCATGTTTTTTTCTCCTGTTCTTTAATTGAAGAATGCATTGTAGATAGCTTTAATAGCAGTTTCAAAATTTTTATCGTCTACTCCCACGATGATGTTAAGCTCACTTGATCCCTGATCGATCATCTTAATGCTTATCTTCTCATCTGCAAGAGCTTTAAACACTTTACTTGCCGTGCCCGTCTTATGCTTCATACCGCGCCCTACAACGGCTATAAGAGACATATCGGCCTCAAGCTCTATGGAATCAGGATTTACCGCCTGATGAAGCTGTGAGATGACAGCCTGCTCTTTTGGAACAAATTTATCCATTCCCACAAACACTGTCATGGTGTCTATACCCGACGGCATGTGTTCAAAGGACAGACCGTTCTTCTCAAAGACCTCAAGCACCTTTCTTCCGAAGCCTATCTCGGAGTTCATCATGTCTTTATCTATATTAACCGCGGCAAAGCCCTTCTTACCGGCTATACCGGTAATGGTGTGTTCCGGCACATGTACCGTGCTCTCTACGATCATCGTGCCCTTTGCCTCAGGATCATTTGTGTTCCTGATATTTACGGGAATGCCTTCCTTTCTTACAGGGAAGATCGCCGTATCATGAAGTACGGATGCACCCATATAGGAAAGTTCCCTGAGTTCCTTGTATGTGATCACATCTATGGTCTGGGCTCCCTCCACTATCCTGGGATCAGCCGCCATAAAACCGGAAACGTCGGTCCAGTTCTCATAAACCTCGGCATGAATAGCTCTCGCAAGGATGGATCCGGTTATATCGGAACCGCCCCTTGAAAATGTCTTTATGGTGCCGTCCGGCTTGGAACCGTAAAATCCCGGAAGCACCGCCGTCTCCATTTCAGAAAGAGTCTTTTGGAGAGCCTCGTTTGTTTCCTCTGAGAGGAAGTTTCCGTTTTTATCGAATTTGATGACTCTTGCGGAATCAAGAAATTCAAAACCGAGATACTCGGCTAAAATAATGCCGTTCAGATATTCTCCCCTTGATGCCGCATAGTCTGCCTCCGGCTCCGTCTTCAACTTTTCGGCAATGGTCTTAAACTCGTCGTCAAGGGACAGATCAAGACCCAGCCCCTTTATGATCTCATCGTATCTTTCTTTGATCTGTGCCAGGGTAGCCTCAAAGTCCATATTCACCTTTGCTTCACCGTAGCACTTATAAAGAAGATCCGTCACCTTGATGTCATCGGAGAATCTTTTCCCCGGCGCAGATGGCACCACATATTTTCTGTCCTCATCGGATCTGATGATGGATCCGACTTTTTTAAACTGTTCCGCCTCGGCAAGAGAGCTGCCGCCGAACTTTACCGCTTTTATCATACCGTCTCCTAATAAATAATCAGTTTATTTTCGTATCGGGGGTGATCCGGATCATATTGATGATATCAACTGCCCCTGACTTTTCATTGAATTCCCTTTCGCTCATAACATCCGTGATAAATCCATGCTCCCCGGAAATGCCCGCCGCCTCAACGGGAGTAAGATTTCCGAAGACTTCCTTTGCCTTATCAGCATCCTTTACGCGGATGAAATATCTGAAGATATAATCTCCCACATCCTCAGGGCTGATCTTCTCGTCGCCCCAAAGAAGCTTGTAAACCGTATCGTTGTTTTTCACAGCATCCACCACGTCAGATGAAACCGCACTGGCGGTGGGAAGCTTGCCTGCTCCCGCTCCCTGGAAGACCAGATCCCCTACGGCATTTCCGTGGATCCATACACCGTTTATAACATCATCCACGTTAAAGAGCCTGTTATCACCGCTAACAAGGAAGGGAGCAGTAATAGCCCTAAGCTTCCCGTCTTTATATGAAGCTGAGGAAAGAAGCTTGACCTTCATACCGAGTTCTTTTGCATAAGCAAAGTCGGAAGCGGAGATGTTGCTGATCCCTATGGTGGTGATGTCCTCAAAGTCAACATTCTTTTCCGTGATGAGTGAAGCAAGTATGGCGATCTTTCTGCAGGAATCATGTCCCTCAATATCAGCCGCCGGATCTCTTTCCGCAAAGCCGTTGTCCTGGGCCTGCTTCAAGGCGTCCTCAAATTCCATACCTTCCTGTGACATCTTTGTAAGGATATAGTTGCAGGTTCCGTTCAGGATACCGGTGATGAAATCGATCTTATCTGCCGTAAGAGCGTCCTTTATGGATCTGATAATGGGAATACCGCCGCCTACCGCCGCCTCAAATAAGAATCTCACCTTCTTTTCCTTTGCGATCTGCAAAAGCTCGGAGCCGTAAGCCTCCACAAGATTTTTGTTTGATGTGCACACGCTTTTGCCTGCTTCCAGCGCCCTTTTAACAAAGGTGTGGGCAGGCTCGTTTCCGCCCATGGTCTCAACCACAACACTCACCTCGGGATCGGCCAGTATCACCTCTATATCATGAACGATCTTGTCCTCGGCCGGATCTCCCGGAAAATCTCTCAGATCCAATACGTATTTGATCTCTACGGGCTCTCCCGCGTTAACGGCTGCTGAGTCCGCATTCATCGTAAGAACCTCAAATACCCCGGAGCCCACGGTTCCGTATCCTAAAATTGCAATCTTTGCCATTACTACCTCCAAATTTAATTTATTATTTTCCAAGCCTCTTCATTAACCTGAAGCTTATCACTTATTTCCTTTAACTTATCCAGCGCATTCTCGGAACCTGCTTCCTTCAGCCTTTCCGCAACCTCTGAAAGGATCCTTTTCTCACGGATAAGATACTCTCTCAAAGCCGGCTGTTTTTCCAAAAGAGGCTGTCTTCCATAGGAATAAACAGCTTCGCTTTCCCTGCGCTTCTTTCCGTCATATATACAGTGAATGATCATATAGTAAAAATCCTTTTCCCGGAGCATCTCCTCATCTTCGGTCCGGAATCCGTTTTTATACAGGAATTCCCTTAAAGCCTTTTCATCGGAATGGGGCGATAACACAAATTCCGCATTTCCAGAGATCCTGCCGCTTTCAAGGGCGCGCTCCAATATATGCATTATCACATAGCCGCCCATGCCGCAGATAACAAAGGTATCGGCTTTTTCATCTATACCTTCAAGCCCGTCAGAGATGCAAAAACTTATCCTGTCTTCCAATCCCGCTTCCCTTGCATTTTTTTTTGCCTTTTCAAGGGGGGCTTTCCTGATGTCTGCCGCGATAATATCAACATCAAAGTTGTTTTGCAAAAGATACAAGGGCAGATATCCGTGATCCGTACCGATATCTGCCACTGTACTTTTGTTATTTATATATTTGGCGATGGTCTCTATGCGCCTTGAAAAAACATGATCAGTCAAGATAATCCTGCAGTTTCTTTTTTCTGCTGGGCTGACGAAGCTTTCTTATCGCCTTGGCTTCGATCTG
>CACWUI010000034.1 GCA_902764045.1 uncultured Lachnospiraceae bacterium | reverse complement strand
CAAACCGAAGCAGACCAAGTGTGTCTAATTTGTCATTATAATATAAAACTTACCTCTTCAGGCTCAGATAACTCTAGAAGACACGGGGACGGTTCCAATGTCATTTAGATAATGCCCCCCCTGTCCCAAATTTTATATTTCTAATTTTTTACAGAGGTAATAATGCCTCTGTATTTTTTTGTTTTTTTTCAAAAAACACTTGACAAATAACTAAAAAAATGCGGCGCCGCCCTTAAAAGTATATGTTTTTAAGGAGGTGCTCTTATGCAGCATATTTCTCAGGAAAAGCCTAAACAGCTTTTGTTTTCAACCATTGATTCTTTGTTTGAGCGTAAGGATGAATTTCTGACTAATCCTCAGTCTGACTTTACACGGACTAAAAAGATTTCCTTTCACCAGACTATTCTATTCCCTATGCTTGCGGGGTCTGATAATGCTGCCACTGAACTTGTTAATTTTTTTGAAGAAGAGAAGCTTCCTATGCCCTCTGCCATGGTTCAACGACGGAGTCAGGTCAGATCTGAGGCTTTCAAGGAATTATTTTATAGCTTTTCAAACGCTATTCCTACTCCCAAAAAATTTCAAGGTTATCAGATTGTCGCCTGCGACGGTTCACGCATTAATCTTCCTTACAACCCATCCGATAAAGACAGTTTTATTAAGTGTATTAAGGGGCGAAAGGGCATTAATCAGGTACATTTAAACGCTTTGTATGATCCTCTAAATGATATTTTTCTTGATGCTGAGCTTCAGAGCATTAATCAGATGAATGAAAAAGCCGCTTTCACCGATTTTCTTGATAAATATGCTAATGATACAGCAAAAAGAATTTTTCTGGCAGATCGTGGGTATGTTTCCTATAACATCTTTGCACATGCAATACACAATAAGCAGATGTTTCTGATAAGAGTACCTGCTTCTTTTGCTGAAAAAATATGCACTGATCACAAGCCTTGGTTGGCCGATCCGTTTGCTGACGAAACGGTTACCGTACATATCGGATGCAGTCAGAAAAAAGAGTTCTCAAGGCTTGAAAATTACCATCCTATCCATAAATCAGGTCGTTATGATTACTGTGTGAGCGGAAAAAATGATGTAGATGTTTTAAAATTTCGAGTAACCAATCTCCCGTTATGTAGTTTCAAATCAGAAGACATAAAGTCTCTATACGCACTCCGTTGGGGTGAAGAAACTGCTTTCCGCCATCTGAAATATGCCGGAAACATGGTTTATATTCATTCCTTGAAAAAAGATTTTCTTATACAGGAAATATATGGAAAACTGACTTTATACAACTTTTCGTCATACATCGCTCAGGCTGCAATTAAGCCGGAAAACAAGAAAAACAAGCATAAATATAATCTGAATCATACTCAGGCGCAGAAATGCTGTGCCTTGTTTCTTCTCGGCACGATTAAGGATGTTATCAAACTGATATCCAAATATTTAGTGCCGATCAGGCCGGGACGAAAATTTGAAAGAATCCTCCGGCGCCAATCGGCACATACATTATCTTACAGATAGTGTAAAAAAAAACTAAATATACCTGGAAGGCAGTTTATTTATTACAACTGTCTGTTTTGTCATGCCCAAAAAATGTCATCTTTTGGGCATGACCCATTATTTTTCATTATATGTCTGAATAATACCAAATTTTTTCTTGAAAGTATAATGTTTTTGATAATTATCAGGAACCTAAGCTTGTCGAAGGGCTATAGTCGGGTTCCTTATCTAAATGACATTGGAACCGTCCCCCTGTCTTGTACTGGGCGGTATGTCCGGATCAATGCAGACCTCCGTTCCCAGCGGAACTATTTATGGAATGGTTAATCAGCAGCTTTCCGATTCTAACGGCTGGAAAATAGATTCATACGCCATCACGGGAGAGGGCACTTATGCTGATACTTATTCCATGCCGGGAACTCAACTTTATGTGATGATACCGGATGAGGACTCCGTTGAAGAGGCAAAACAGCTGATAAAAGCGGTGCAGAATGAAGGGTGATAATTAATTTTATATGGGATAAAAAGGCGACTGATGTCGTCTTTTTTTATTTTTGATCCTTAATTTAATTACTGTTTTTTTCAATTTTTAATCCCCCCGTCAGGGTTTTATTATTCGTTATTAATTTTATAATTATGAAATCGGTATAAATAATCCGAAAAACAAAACAAAAGAAAATAGGAGAAAAGAGAAATGAAGAAAAGATTACCCCTTATATTAGCTGCAACAATAGGTGCAGTTTCTCTGGCGGGATGTTCAGGTGGTGGAGGAACCGGTTCTGAAACTACTACAGCAAGCGGCGGTTCCGGTACAACAACCGCTGCATCACAGACCGCTTCAGGAGATAAGATTTTAAGAATAGCAGGCGGTTTTGATTTCAAAAGTTGTGCAGAAGCAAGGTATCTGGTTTTTGATTCTTTGCTTCAGTCAGATATGTGGGGACAGATCACCCCGAATCTTGCAGAATCATATGACGTTTCTGATGACGGCTTAACTTATACTTTCCATTTAAAGAAAGGTGTTAAGTACCATGATGGTACTCCTTTTAATGCAGATACTGCAAAATTCTCTCTTGAATATTATCAGAAAAACAATTCTCCGGGCGAAGATATCGAAAGCATAACAGCCGTAGATGAAAATACTGTCGAGATGAAACTTAAAAAATATAATGATCTTATTCTTTATGATATCGCGACACCCACTAACTGGGGTGGTGTACCTATGATACTTGAGAAGGATGTTGACAGTGAAGGCAAAATAACAGGTTATATAGGAACAGGTGCTTTTATCTTTGATGACAGCACATATGAAAGCGGTGTCAAAGCAACAATGAAAAAGAATCCCGACTATTGGGGCGGCGCACCAAAGGTAGACGGCGTCGAGTGGGATGTTGTAAGCGACCCTAATGCAATGGTTGTTGCTCTTGAAAGTGATCAGGTTGATGCGATCGGTATTGCAGAACACCACTCCAGTGTTCCTTACGTTCAGGTTTCTTCACTTAAGAGTAAAGGGTACAACGTTGAGACAGACGAGACCGGAAGATATCAGGTTCTTGAATACAACTGTACCAAGGCGCCTTTTGACGATAAAAATGTAAGAATGGCATTCAACCTTGCAGTTGATAAAGAGTTAATGGTTGATACCTTATTTGAAGGCTTAACAGAAGCTGCTAACGTAATAACATCACCTGATTTTAAATACGGTCCAAAGAAAGTAGATAAAGACTACTATAAATATGATAAAGATAAGGCCGAAAAATTATTGGATGATGCCGGATGGAAAGATTCCGATGGTGACGGCGTAAGAGAAAAAGATGGCAAGAAACTTGAAGTTAAGCTTATAGTTCCTAACGGAGAGGCTAACGCTGATGCGGTTGCCGTATATGTTCAATCTGAGCTTGCAAAGATAGGCGCAACTGTTGATGTACAGAACCTTGAAAGCAGTGCGGCATCAGACGCAAGTAAGAAGGGTGAGTATGATATGTACGTTCACCACTCAGGATGTATGCCCGGGGTTCCCGGCGGAATAAACCCCGGAGGCAAATATCACTCATCTTCAAGCTGGACATATTCGTTCCATAGCGATGAACTTGATAAAATGATCGAATCTGCATTTGCCGAGTCTAATGAGGATTCAAGACAGCAGCAGGTTGCAGCTATCTGGCAGTATCTGCACGAAGAAGCTCCTTGCATGCCTCTTTACAGTGTAAAGAAGTTAAGCGGAATGAATCCCAGACTTTCAGGATATCATGTTGGTCAGAATATGTTTGATATGAGCATGATTAAAGACATGGATATGGACACATCTAAATAAAGCTGGTTTTATATGAAAAAGTTGATTATCCGAAGACTGCTTATCGGTCTTCTTATTATGGTAGTGGCATCACTCCTTTCATTTACCGTTTTATATGTGGCGCCGGGTAACCCTGCAGAAAGTATATTAAGAGAGCGAACCGGTGCAGATCCTTCATATCAGGATATAAGCCTTTTTATGAGCAATAATAACCTGGATGGAAATCTGTTCTCAAAAATAGCACAGTGGCTCGTCATGGCATTTCGTTTTGATTTCGGCGAATCACTGTATACCGGAGAACCGGTTATGGCTGAATTTATCAGAAGGTTGTGGGCAACATTACAGTTGACTCTTATCTCAATGGGGATTTCAACACCACTGGCCATAATCATAGGAGTAGCTGCTGCTGCAAAGAAAAATAAAATATTTGATCATGTCAGCAGGATCCTTTCGCTGATCGGACTATCCATTCCGGATTTCTGGCTTGGGTTGTTTTTGATGATCATTTTCTCAAGAACTCTCAAATGGCTTCCTGCGTTCGGATATGGAAGTGCTGCCAATTATATTATGCCCATCATAACCCTGTGTGTGGCCCAGATCGCATCACTTACAAGGATCGTCAGAGCTACCATGCTGGAAAAACTGTCAGAGGATTATATCGTAACAGCCAGAGGAAACGGTCTGAAGAAAAAAATGATCCTGATGAAATTTGCTTTCAGAAACTCCCTCGGCCCCATTGTTACATATCTGGGAGCCAGTTTCGGGCATCTGCTGGCAGGGGCAGTTGTTGTAGAAACCGTATTCTCATGGCCCGGAGTGGGGGCTTTCCTTGTAGATGCGGTTTATTCCAGGGATTATCCTGTTATACAGGGCTTTGTAATGATAATCGCACTGTTTTATGTAGTTATTAATCTGGTGACAGACATATTATATGTGTATATTGATCCCAGAATCAGATTTGAGAAAGGATAGAAAAAAGTGATAGCACAGACTGCAAATGGTAACGGAAGTGTATCAGCTTCAACCGTTTATTCTGAAAAGAAAGTCTCGACCTGGTGGAGAAAATTCACAAAAAACAAATTACTTTTTATTTCTTCCATTTTTTGTGCTGCATTGGTCTTTGCTGTTGTATTTGCTCCATTATTTACGGACCAGGATCCTAATAAAGTCGATCTGACCAAAAGACTTCTTCAACCGGGTGAGGACGGCTCCTTCCTGGGAACGGACGGATTCGGACGTGATCTGTTCGCAAGAATTCTTTACGGAGGCAGAACCTCCCTTGGACTTTCTGTCTGTATTGTGGTTGTAAATGCGGCAATAGGTCTTATCGTAGGTACTACGGCAGCATTTTTGGGTGGAATAGTAGACGGGATAATAATGCGTATTGTGGACATACTTATGGCTTTTCCAAGCGTAATTTTGTCTTTATTCATTGTGGGAGTATTTGGTGCATCTACCTTTAATCTTTTCATTTCCCTGATCGTTTTGGGATGGATAGGATACGCAAGAATGTCAAGAAGTCTGGTATTGAGCCTTAAGGAACAGGTTTTTATCCAGTCTTCCAGGACATTGGGTTGCAGTAAAATCAGGATCATATTTACACACCTTATACCAAACGTTTTTCCTACAATACTCATATACGGAGCAATGCACATAGGAAGCGCCATACTTTCAATTTCATCAATAAGCTTTTTGGGACTGGGAGTACAGCCTCCTACTGCAGAGTGGGGTTCTATGCTGAGTGATGCAAAACAATACGTTTCTCTTTATCCTCACATGGTTATTTTTCCGGGTATTGCCATAGCGGCAAGCGTTTTGATATTTAATATTATGGGTGATGGCGTAAGAGAGTTCGCAGATCCCCATGCCAAGAAGATCATTAAAACTTAAGGAGTGGGAAATGCGTTTAATAGAAGGACGAAATTTAAAAGTTTATTTTGACTCTGATGCCGGGAAAGTACATGCAGTCGATAATGTAAACTTTCATATTGATGAAGGGGAAAATCTGGTTTTTATAGGTGAGACAGGATCCGGTAAAACTGTTCTCGGAATGACGATCATGAGACTGCTTCCCACCAACGTATATTATGAGGGAGAGTTATATTTTAAGGATAAGAACCTTATTAAGGCCACCGAAAAAGAAATGGAAGGATTGAGAGGCAGGGAACTTGCAATAATAATGCAAAATCCTTTAACGGCTCTCAATCCGTGCATGAGCATAAAAAAGCATTTGGTTCAGGTTTTACAAAAACATAAGGGAATGGACAAAAAAAGCGCATCTGATCGTGCAGCTGAGATCCTTGTAGAAACCGGCATTCCCGAGGATCAGATCGATTATTATGCACATCAGCTTTCCGGAGGATTAAGACAGAGGGCTTTGATAGCTTTGGGGCTCGCCTGTGATTCTGAGATTCTTATTGCAGACGAGCCTACAAAGGGATTGGATGTAACAGTCCAGCTTCAGGTTGTTAAGCTGTTGAGAAAAATTTCTGACAATAAGAAGAAGGCCATGTTTATCATAACTCATGACCTTGGTGTTGCTGCCGCATTGGCTGACAGGATCGCGATCATGTATTGCGGAAGGATCTTAGAGAGCGGGACAGTGAAGGAGATATTTGAATCTCCTTTTCATCCATATACAAAAGGACTTATAGCCGCTCATCCTTCCCGGGGATTAAATCCCATACAAGGATACAGTGCTTCCCTTGTCAATTTGCCTGAGGGTTGTGTTTTTTGTCCCAGGTGCGACCATGCCACTGCTAAATGTCGTGAGTCTGAACCGGAAGAGTTTGATCTTACAGAAACACATAAAGTGAGGTGTTATCTTGCTGGAAGTTAATAATGTAACAAAAAAATTTAAAAGCAGTTTTTTTAACAAAAAGATGTTTACAGCCGTAGATAACGTTTCTTTTCACATTAACGAAGGTGAAAGTTTCGGTATCATCGGCGAAAGCGGAAGCGGTAAAAGCACGATAGGAAAAATGATCATCAATCTTTATACGCCAAATGAAGGGGAGATAAAGATCAATGGAAAAAATATTATCAAAAATAAATTTACCAAAACCCTTGAATTCAAGAAGCAGGTACAAATGATCTTTCAGGAGCCGGACGGTGTTTTTGATCCGAAATGGAAAATTAAAAAAAGCATGTTGGAACCATACAACATTCATACAAAACTTTCACACGATGAAAAAATGAAAAAAATAATACACTGGCTAGAGATCGTCGGCTTAAGTAAAGAACATTTGGACAGATACCCCTTTGAATTAAGCGGCGGACAGCTTCAAAGGCTTTCTTTTGCAAGAGTACTGATGCTTGAACCTAAGCTTATCATTGCAGATGAGCCTACATCCTCCCTTGATGTTTCAGTTCAGGCACAGGTACTTACTCTTATGAGAGAGATCCAGCAAAGATTAAACCTTACCATACTCTATGTCACACATGATCTGTATTTGGCAAGACAAATGTGTGACAGAATAGCTGTTATGCAAAAAGGTAAATTTGTTGAACAGGGCAGATCAGACGAAGTATTTGACAATCCTAAGGAAGATTATACCAAGAGGCTGATCAACGCCCAGCTTCCACCGGATATGTCATCTAAAGAAAAAACGGCTGTATAAAAGAAGGAGATACTATGCTTACAAAAGAAGAAAGAGCAAAGCACTGGTCCAATGGTGCAGAAGATTATGATTGGTACATAAAAAGAGAGCTTAACAGTTTCAGAGAAGAAAGCTGGTATAAACTTATTATCGATAAATGCGATAAAAAGGAAAATCTTAAAGTTTTAGATTGCGGATGCGGTCCCGGCTTTTTCTCAGTTATTTTAAGCAAAAGAGGGCATGACGTGACCGGCATAGACCAGGCAGAAGGTATGCTTGAAAAAGCTGCTGAAAATGCTAAAGAAGCAGGTGTTGAACCTGAATTTAAAAAAATGTTTTTACAGGATATTGAATTCCCCGACAACACTTTCGATCTGGTTTTAAGCAGAAATGTTACATGGAATCTTTCAAATCCCGAAATTGTTTATGCCGAATGGAAGAGGGTATTAAAGCCCGGAGGCACATTAATAATATTTGATTCTACATGGTATAAGAGTCTGTTTGACGATGAACTGAAAGCAGAAGTGGAAAGAAGAAGAAAAGAATATGAGGAAAAATATGAAAAGCTCAGAGGTCATGACTCAGACACAAGACCTTCCCATGATCATGTTGATCCGAAAACTCTTCCCCTCTCAAATGTTGACAGACCTGATTGGGACATTGAAGAACTTAAAAAACAAGGTTTTTCGGAGTGTTTTGTAGAATACGATATTTCCGAGACCATATGGGACGACGGTGAAAAATTGTTACACGGTGCAACTCCCATGTTTATGGTAGGCGGTATAAAGTAGAAAGGAGTGATGATGGAAAAAGATATTGATATAATTGAAAAATATTGGGACGGGCGCTCATCAACATTCGATAAAGATCATGACTCAGAGGACATTGATCGCTGGCGTGTTGAACTGAATAAGCTTTGTGAAAACAAGCAGGATTTAAAAGTTCTGGACATCGGAACCGGCACGGGTTTTCTTGCTATTATTATGGCTGAGTTGGGGCATGATGTGACCGGAGTTGATGTCTCCGAAGGAATGATGAGTTATGCCAAACAGCATGCTGCAGACAGAAATGTTGCAGTAGCATTCATTAAGACCCAGGGAGAAGAAATGCCATTTGAAGACAATACATTTGATGTTATAGTCAATTGCCGATTGTTATGGACGCTGATCGATCCGGTCAAGTCATTTAAAGAATGGCTCAGGGTTTTAAAACCCGGCGGTCGTATGTTCAGCTTTATGCGCAAAAAAAGCGACCGGCCCATGAAAAAAATGAATTATTACGATGAATTAAAAACGGAGCTTCCTTTGCGGGATGCTCCTACTGAAAAGTATTATGTATACTTAGAAGCTGCGGGATTTGTAAATCCTAAAGTAACGGAAATGATCCCGGAGCTTACGATCAAAAAAATTGATAAAGATGGCTCTGTAATACAGCCATGGGAATGTATATACGGCGAAAAGGCAAAATAATATTTATTCCTCTCTTCTTAATTTAACAATATTTCTTGCTTTTCGTTTATTTTCGTCAACCTGGTCAGCGTAGTGACGTCTTGTGGTATTAACATCCTTATGCCCCAAAACGTCGGCCACGAGATAAATATCGTGGCTTTCCTGATAAAGGTTGGTGCCATATGTGCTTCGCAGCTTATGTGGCGTGATATGCTTCACGGTAGTAACCGTTGAAGCATATTTTTTTACCAATTTTTCAATTGAACGAACACCGAGTCTCTTACCCTGTTGGGATAAAAACAAGGCATTTTCATGGCCGGAGAGAGCAGTGGCATGTTTTCTTTCTTCCATGTAGTCACAAAGAGCAGACTCCACCTCGTCACCGAAATATACAAAACTCTCAGAGCCTCCTTTACGGATCACCTTTATACGTACATTATCAAAATCCACATCATTGATATCCAGTCCTACACATTCAGATACACGGATACCTGTACCAAGAAGCAGGGTGAGTAGGGCAACGTCTCTCACCTTAAGCTTACCGTGAAACCGCAGCTGGTTTTTGGTGAGCTTATTGCCGGATTCCACATTATCAAGAAGCTCGGCCACTTCGTTTGGCTCCATACGGATAATGGCATTATCATGAATCTTAGGCATCTCAACTTTCACCGAAGGATCTCCCGTGATCCTTTCGTGCTTATAATAATATGAAAAGAATCCGCGAAGAGAGCATAATTTTCTCTTTATGGCACGTTCACCGTTGGTCTTTACGGAACCTTCTTTTTCGTATACCTTGCAGTGACGAAGAAAATCGGAAATATCATCACTTGTTACCTTATCAAGATCATCTGAGGTAAGGGACCTGATATCCTTCCCCTGCAGAGGACCCGAAGCATCTGTCAGGTAATCAAAAAACACCTGTATATCTCTTGCGTATGCGATCTTAGTCCTGGGCTGCTTGGTAAACTCCAGGCTGTTAAAATAATCAACGCAGAATCTGGGAAGCTTGTCCAACATTTGATTCAGCTTGAGAGCAAGCTTAGTTTCTTCCTGTTTTGAGTATGTTGCATCAGATGATACGGCCATGTTAAAATACCTCCGGATATAAATAGTAGTGGGGATTTATCGGTATTTATGGTAACATATTTATTCGGTAAATTCAAGTTTAACGAATAAAAAGTACCGCATAGAGGTTGTTTTTGACAGGTGGCTTATTTTTCCGGCAAACCAGTCAAAATTTCTTGAAATCCCTGACGGGATTTCTTAAGAAATTTTTCAGGATCTGCTCGAAAAAATAACCCAAGTTGTCAAAAACAACCCCTATGCGGTTTATTATTTTTCATCTTATGGCTAATGGTTAATGTGAATTCTATTATTTGCCATAATAATAATATGTAATGTTGTTTCCTGCGTGGATCCTGCTTCCTTTTAAGTTATTCATCTCCATGATGTTTTTGATATACTCATCGATAGTTTCATCGTCGCCGTGATACTTAGATGCCAGATCCCATAAGGTATCGTTGTCCTGTAATAAAACGCTTGAATACAAACGCACATCACCGGGTTCGTTTCGTTTTTCGGTTGCGTTGGTGATCATAATGCTTCCTACGGCCGTAATAACAGCCACACAGAGTAAAGCCGTGATAAGAACCAGCTTTTTGCCGGCGGTGGTAAGTCTGTATCTGGTCTTTGCTTTCATAAATAAAACACCTCCTGTGATTAAATACAAGAATATATCGAATCAATGTTTGCGAACGATTGTTTATGTTTGTATTTTAATCCTCGAACATTCTTTTGTCAATGCTTTTTCGAACAAAAAATCGGAACATTTTTTCTAAATACTATTGATATTGTAATTAAAGCGTGTTATCATCTAATGAAAGAAAGTTTGTCCATTATCACAGGAGGTTTTTATATGGCATACGGTAAAATATCCGCAAAGCAGGAGGAGATTCTTGCATTCATCAAAGACCAGATATTAAATAAAGGTTATCCCCCTTCGGTAAGGGATATCTGCGCCGCTGTGGGCTTAAGTTCCACTTCATCCGTTCATTCACACCTCGAAAAGCTTGAAAAAAACGGCTACATAAAAAGAGACCCCGCCAAATCCCGGACTATCGAGGTTATTGACGAGGATTTTAACGGCGTGCGCCGCGAAATGAGTTATATTCCCGAGATCGGAGATGTGGCAGCGGGTACACCGCTTCTTGCCGTGGAGAATACCAACGGATACTTCCCTATTCCCACAGAGTATCTGCCCAACGAGAAGACTTTTATACTTCGAGTTAAGGGCGACAGCATGGTTGATGTAGGTATTTTTGACGGTGACAGACTTGTCGTGGAGCAGACAAACACCGCATCAAACGGCGAGATCGTGGTTGCTTTGGTTGACGATTCCGCCACCGTAAAGCGCTTCTTTAAGGAAGACGGGCACATCAGACTCCAGCCTGAGAATATGTTTATGGAACCCATCATTGTTGATGACTGTATTATATTAGGCAAGGTAGTAGGTCTGTTCAGATTTGACATTAAGTGATCATCAGAGTTCTATTTCCTTACCGTCCTTCCATATTCTTTCCAAATCGTAGAAAAGACGTTCTTCGGAAGAAAAAATATGCACTATAAATTCGGCATAGTCCATCAGTATCCAGGAAGCTTCCGGATACCCTTCGATTCCCTTGGGCTCTTTGCCGGCTTTTTTTAATTTTTCTTCGATATTATCAGCAATGGTCTGGATCTGCTTTTTATTGCTTCCGGAAGCTATTATAAAATAGTCCGCAAAGTAAGATATATCATGGATATCTATTATCCTGATATTCTCACCTTTTTTTTCTGAAATTGCATTTTCCGTGATCTTTACCAGTTCTAAAACTTCGTCTTCGGTTTTTGTCATATTGTACAGAGTCCTTTCAGGATAATTTGTTCTTCAAATATTCGTAAGCGTCGTTTGTCATGGAGTCAATGGTCCGTCCTTT
>CACWUI010000033.1 GCA_902764045.1 uncultured Lachnospiraceae bacterium | reverse complement strand
CGGAATAAACCGTACTCATGTGATCATGCGAAAAAAAACGGTCAGTTCGTTGGCTTTGACAACTTGGGTTATTTTTTCGTGCAGATCCGAAAAAATTTCCCAGGAAATGCCTTAGGCATTTCGAGAAATTTTGACTCATCTGCCGGAAAAATAAACCACCTGTCAAAGCCAATGAACTGACCGGTATTTAACTCATGATCCCAGAAACTCCGGTATCCTCCCGGCATCATGCCACCCCTTCTTGTACAGAGCAAGGCTCCCCGCCTTATTTTTTTTAAGCATCCCCATACCCTCGATGCTGTCCGGCGCTATGATAAGAAGCCTTCCGGCTGCCTCCAGTTTCTGCGCCATATCCAGCTGACGGTTATAAAGCTCTGCCCTTTTTTCAAGCCTCCTTGCGCTGCCGGGATATCTGCGCTTTAAAAGAAGTGCACGCCTCTTGTCCTTATCGGAGGTCCGTAAATAATCCCTCGGTCTGGTGAGGATCAGCACGCACTTATCGCACTTCTCCTCCACAAAGGCTTTCTTCAGCGGAATAGGATCACTAAGCCCGCCGTCATGGTACAGCCTCCCCTGAAATCCGTAAGGCTTATTTACAATGGGCACACAGCTTGAGCACTTGATGGGGCCGTAGTCATCCTGCTTCATATCTTCCATTGTAAAATAACGGGGCTTACCCGTGACCGCATCCGTAGCCACAATCACATACTTCATGGGCGAGCGCTTCATCGCCTCATAATCCAACGGGTTCTCCCCGCCTTTGTTGCTTAAGGTCCCGTAAATGTAATCCAGATCAAGAAAGGACCCGGTGCGCAGGAAATTCCCCACTCCCATATATTCCTTACGATATGAGTAATCAGTATAAAAGGGAATATTCCTCTTATACTGCCCGCTCATATAAGAAGCGATGTTTGCTGATCCCGCTGACACTCCGATACCGTAATCGAAATTTATCCCCATCTTCAGGCATCGGTCAAGGACACCGGAGCCGTAAATATCACGCATTCCGCCGCCGACGTCGATCACTCCTGTCTTCATTTCTTCCTCCTTTTGGCTTTCTTCCAATCCTTAATGGCCTTTAATCTTTCCTTATACTTATCCTCAAATCCCTGATCCGTAGGCCTGTAATACTCACGTCCTGCAAGCCCATCCGGCAGACATTCCATTTCCGACATCTTCTCCCCGGTATCATGAGCATACACATAACCTTTGCCGTAGTCCAGCTCCTTCATTAGTTTGGTGGGAGCATTTCTGATGTGCAGGGGCACCGGCTCCGAAAGGGTTTCCAGAGCATCTGCCTTCGCAGACAGGTAAGCCTTTTCCATGGCATTGGACTTGGGCGCCATGGCCATGTAAACCACAGCCTGGGTAAGATGCACATTGCATTCGGGCACGCCTAGAAAGTGACATGCCTGATAGGCTGCCACAGCCTGTTCCAACGCCCGGTAGTCCGCAAGCCCCACGTCTTCGCTTGCAAAGCGTACCACGCGCCTTGCTATATATAAAGGATCCTCCCCTGCTTCAAGCATCCTGGCAAGCCAGTAAACCGAGGCATCCGGGTCAGAATTTCTCATGGACTTGTGCAGGGCGGAGATAAGGTTGTAATGCTCCTCGCCTTTCTTATCATAAAGAAGGCTTTTCTTGGAAGTGCACTGTTCTAAGATCTCCTCCGTCACAAGGATGCTGCCGTCCCCCGCTGTCTCACCGTTTAACACCACCATCTCCAGGATGGAAAGGGCCCCCCTTGCGTCGCCGTTTGAAAATACGGCGATCTTATTTAATATATCATCGCTTATATCTATGGTAAGACTCCCCAGACCCTTTTCGGATCTTAAGGCATTTTTTAAAAGTTTGACCACATCCTCCGTGGTAAGGCTTTTAAGAACAAAAACCCTGCACCTTGAAAGAAGGGCGGCATTTATCTCAAATGAAGGGTTCTCCGTGGTGGCACCGATAAGGATGATGCTGCCCTTTTCCACAAAGGGAAGAAAGGCGTCCTGCTGTGCCTTGTTGAACCTGTGGATCTCATCCACAAAGACTATCGTCCTCTCCCCGTAGTGGCGGTTTTCCTCCGCCTGCTGCATAACGTTTCTTATATCCTTAATGCCGCTTGTAACGGCGCTGAAGTCTATAAACTCTGACTTTGTGGTATGGGCAATGATCCGCGCAAGGGTGGTCTTTCCCACTCCGGGCGGTCCCCAGAATATCATGGATGAGATCCGGTCGGACTCTATCAGGCGGCGCAGGATCTTCCCTTCTCCCATAAGGTGCTCCTGCCCCACATATTCATCCGGGCTCTCCGGGCGCATCCGCGCAGCCAGAGGCTCCTGTACCATACCGTCAAATAAAGACATCTGTTCCATGCAGCAACTCTCTTTTCCGAATCATTTCGCTCTATTCTATCATTTTTTTAATATAATCAAAAGCCTTCAGATCACTACCGCCAGGGCAATAATGGCCGCTGCTGCCATACCGCCGTACATGGCGTATTTTTTTCTTTTACCCGGGGCTTTCTCCTCCTTTTCTTCCTTTTCGATGATCTCTTCTATCTTTTCCTTATCGTACAGGTCCTCTTCCTTTAATTCCGGTTCCGGCTTTACCTCTTTCACAGGCTCCGCCGGTCTTTCTTTCTGCTTTATGTCAAAAACCGTTTCCGGATTGAAATTATCCACCGTCATTTTCTGGTAAATATCATAAAGCTTCATGAGAATATCCCTGTCCGCTTCCCTGCAGAATTTTTTTAAGACCCGTTCCCATACAAGACGCAGACCGCTCCTGAAATCCCCGGTTTCTCTTTCCTCCATGCTGCGCCCGGGGATATATACGAATCCGTAAAGTCCCGTTTCCGGCTCAAAAAATAATGTCTCGGGCTTTAAGTCAATGTCATCTATGTCAAGAAGGTATTCTACCACAGAACGTGAGACTTTTATAACGCTTTCGCAAAGGGCTTCCACATCAGGCACTCCCATGAAGTCGTTTTCGTTTCGGAAGCTGTCCGAAAATGCACGCCTTCCCGTGGTGTCAAAGTAGTAGGATGCTTCCCCGTTAAATTCTCTTGCACTTACGGGCAAAAGCCCGGGGATGCGGTTTTCCAGGACCATTCTTTCGGTAAAATCCTTCTTCCCCTCCCCCGCCGGTATTACGGCGTATTCTTTGTTGTTCTCTTTTATTATATTCATATTTTCTCCTCATCGTGCGTTCTCCATCACCCGCTGCAGACCATGCCATTTGCGCAGGTCTGCGGCGGGATTGTTTGCTTTTATCTTTTCCGTTATCTCGATCCCGGCGGCGGAAAAAAAAACAGGCACCGCCAGGCTGTTTTCACCGCTGACCTTAATGGTGGTATCCGTATTATTCCCGGAGCTTATGGACACGTTTACATTCTTTAAAAATACCGAATTGTCCCGTATCTCATCCTTCAGATCCTGAAACACCGTCACCTGGCTGCGGGATCTTGATTCGGTGCTTGACATATGCTCAAGCCTTATCCCCTCCTTCCAGGCAAAGGCTTTTATCATGATCACATTCCGCGCGTAGAACCCGGAGGCCATAAGGGCAAGGATGATAAAGATAAAGATCGGTATTATAAAGGAACTCTCCACGGTAAATGAAGCCTGAAGTCTCTTTCTCATATCTCCTCCTATCCCAGAAGCCCTGCCACGGCCACCCCTATGCCCATAAACGGGATAAATGCCATGCGGCTTTTCCTGTCCGCCTTTTTTAACATGATCCTGACGGCAAAAACCCCGGCACAGGCAAGGGACGCGATAAGCACCGCTCCCGCTGCCGTACCAAACCCCAGGGTCACTCCGGCAACGGCAAGCACGGCTATGTCGCCTCCACCTATGCCCAGCTTAAGGGGCTTTTTAAGAAGCAGGATAAGCCCGGCAGGCACTGCACCCAGTATCATCCTTTCAACATCAAAGCCGTAAGCACCTATGCTCCAGCCAAATGCCGCCCCGAAGTACGCCGCCAGAACCGCCACCGAAACGGTTCTTTTCCTTATATCGCTTATTCCCAAAACCGTAAGAAACCCGCCGTGAATAAGCAAATTAATCATTTCTTTCATAACAACCTCAGTTTTCTTTTGAACATTTTCTTCTGTCCCCCACCTGTGAGATGGGTATCTCGATTATTTCATGCTTTATCTTTACGCAGTCCGGATCGGTGTGATACCGGTCCCCGTACTCCGTGATATAGACTACGGAAGGCTTTAAAAGCGCCTTTGCCGTACATCCCTCGCACTCGTAATACTTAGCCCCGGAAGCATTTCTTTTTGATGACACATCCGAAAGAGCAGTGTCAAACACCTTGGGCGCTATATAAGTGCAGTGCCTGTCCTCGTGATACACGGTGCCGTGAGGCGTGATATAGACCATTTTCTCCTGAGTGAGACTGTTTTTCATAAAACTGTCCCCCAGCCATGCATAAGTGTCGCAGTCCTGGGTGACGGATATCCTTCCCAGCCCGAATACTGACAGGGGCTGCTTTATCCGATACCTGATCTTCACCTTCATATCTGCCCCTTTAACAAACATCCCGGAAGGATCAAGGGTTATCCCCGACACCCCTCCCTCTATATAAGAGCTTCTTATATTTTCCGAGGAAATGATTTTGTAAAATGAGGAGCTTACCGCCGCAAAGGCCGCCGTTTTCATGGTCCCGAAATTTACCTCTTCTTTTTTCTTTCCCAGTGAATAGGGCAGGGCGCTTACCTCCCGCAGGCTTTCATGCATCACATGACGCACCCGCATCTGAACCCCAAGGGAAATGATAAGGGTGATAAAGACCGTAAGGGCAAAGACCACAAGAGGTATAACGAGAGATGCTTCCAGCGCCATGGATGCCGCAAGCCTCACGTTACTTTTACTTTGAATATGCATAGTCGTACTCCCTTACATAATGCTGTCCCCCGAAGGGCATTTGAAAATCCCCCCTTATGCCCATTGAAAAAATACAGTTTCTCATGCGAAAATCCGTATCCCCCAGGCTTATCATGCGCATCTCGATGAGATCCATGGCTCTGGCGCAGCGGCCGGAGGTGTCTCCCAAAAGAAGGATCCTCAGGTAGTCCTTATAGGAAAATCCCTTGCTTCCGCCTGAGTCATTTGGGTTTAATCTGCCCTTTAACACTCCCTCCAGGGAGAGATTCCAGGAATCCCTGTCCTTAACAAGAGGCACCTTTTTTCCGCCGTAAAGATTCCTTAAGTCCGCCACGGACTCCGCTGCTGCCCACAGGGCCATCACCCCGTACTCTGCCGCCTTGATGATGAGCGGGTTTAAGGTCCAGCCGAAAAGGGCCGCCGCAAAAACAGCAGCCTGCTGCTTTAGGTCGCCGTGGGTGACTATATACGTGAAGTTCATGCCTTCCCTGATCAGAAAAAGCCGTCTCATCACCCCTTCCAGGTTTGCCCTGTCAGTCAGTTTCCCGGCGATGATATATTCCACGCCGTAGTCAAGCTTGCTTCCGCTACCCTCCGAGCTTTCCGTGTAATTATCGAAGGTCATAAGGAGATATTCCCGGAATAAAACGTCATTTGCGGTATGGACGCTGGTGCCGGAGAGGCTCTCCCGTTTTACCAGTCTTTCGTTTGACTCCCAGCCGGAGGTGTTCATGGACTTTCCGGAGACCCGGCCGTTAGTACCCAGCACCAGCCTGGTAAGGTCTGTCCCAAGGAGATTTTTGGCATCGGAAAAGCTTTTCTCCGCTTTGGCGTCTCTCTCCTTCGCTTCGCCCCCGGCCTCTCTGCCGGCAGCATTATTTAAGTCTCTCTTTACGGTGGAGGAAACCCCGGAGGCGTCCCCGGAACCTGTATCCCCCATTATCTTTCCTATGTCTTCAACTATTTTTTCACTTGAGGAGGAGGTATCGGTGGTCTTTCCTATCTGCTCCGCCAGATCTCCCACCCTGCCTGCGTTTTCCGCCTGTCTGCTCTCGTCACTCAGCAGGTCGCTTACATACCCGGCCACCCCCTCGGACTTCATGTAGTCCACCGCCTGTCTGTAAAACGGTTCGCCGCCGTTGTCCGTCATCAGGGTTTCATCCGTGAAGCAGACCCCCTGAAGTCCGGCTTTGGATCCTGCCATATTGGCGGTAAGCACCTCCTTTGTTCTTGCAAGGGCAGAGGAGGAATCCTTTAATACAAATATCCCGTATCTGTTAAAGACCTCATTGGAATATCCGGCAAATGCGGACTCCGTGGCAAGGGCCAGCGCAGAATCTATGCGCGCCTTTGTAGCGCTGTGATAGGCCGACTTAATCAGCGTCATAAACAGTGAAAACACCACAAGAAATATCATGGCGCCGAAGACCGTAACGCTTGCCGATAGTCTTCTTTTTGTTTTCATACCTGGTTTGCCTGACCGGACATCTTACCCAGTATGGTATTTACCACACCCGTTATCTGGTTTCGGAATATGATAACAAGGGAAATAAGAACGATGGTAATAAGTATGATCTCCACGACCCCCATTCCGTCCTCCTTCTTCCAGAATCTTCTCATTTTGTTTTTTATGTTCATCATTAAATAGTTCATGTTTTTCTCCTTTTATAATAATTTTCAGATAGTAAATGACATCATGGATGGTATGAGCACTATGGCCATGACCACCCCCAGCATGAGAACCATGGGAAAGAGCATCCTGGTCCCTGCTTCCTGGGCCTTTGACTTAACAAGGGCCTTTCTTGTAAGAAAGCTTTCCCGTGTCTCCTCCCGCAAAAGCCTTCCCAGATCACCCGTGCCCTTTCGCACGTGGTCGCTGAGGTAAGCCCCCAGCTTTTTGTATTCCCGGATACCGCATTTGTCCCCGAAACGGGTATAGCCTTCCGGCTCGCTTGCGCCGTTTTCTATAAGGTTCATGGAATCAGACAGGCATTCGTAAGCCGCTTTTTTTAACTTCGGCCGTTTTTCCTTGTCCGTAAGATAACCCTTTATTATCTTCTCGCAGGCAGCATAAACCGTCATGCCTGCCCCGAAAAACAGGGACAGCTTGGATGTGATCCCCGCATAATCCTTAAGCAGTTCCTCCGCCCTTTCTTTCTGTTCCCTTTCCTTTTTCTTCTTCTCACCTATAACAACTCCTACCGCTCCCATTACCCCCAGCAGCATAAAGATAAGTGGTGTTTCTTTTGACTTTGGAAGTTCAAAGCTTACATCCTTGCCGTCTATCTTCTCCGGCAGGGTGAAGCTGTCCTTTTCCGAAGCCTCCCCCTGGGCAAGATTTACCGCATCGGATATCTTTGCCCTTTCCTTTTCCTCATCGGTAAGACCCGGCGCCGTCACCGTGACATCCAGCTTCTTCTCCCTTTCCTCATCCCCAAGGGAAAGCTTTGCCAGCAGGCTCACCTGCTTGGTCTCACCCTCTCCCAGATCGCTGTTGTAAACCTCGCCGTCATAGCTTACGGTCTGAAAATCCGAAGACATCCACTGGACCGATACACCGTACTGCGTAATGCTGCTTTTAAGATCAAGCTTATGCTTCACATCGGAAAGGGAGGTATTATTACCCCTGATAAGTTCCTCAAGCCTTGCCTCGGTTTCATCCAGTATCTTTGCAGCCTCCTCTTTAGAGTAGGTCCTGGGGTTTATCTTCAGATTCAGGCGCACCGGCTCCTCCCTGCCCGCCTCATAGGCATCAAGCTCCACCTCCTTTGTCTCTGCGGGTCCCGGTCTTGTGATCCCCGTAACCCGGGAATCCTTAAACTTTGCCGACAGCCCCATTGCCACCGTCAGAAACAGAGACAGCCCTAAGATAAGAGCCGCCTTTTGCTTTACCGACAGCTTTTTTCCGAAATTCAGATTGAAATGTCTGTTATTTTTTCCGACCATGTTATCGCTCCTATATAAACCGCTGCGCAAAAGCTCATGCAGATAATGCCTAAGGGGTTGCCGTACATGGGGGAGATAAAACTTTCAGCCCCCACACGCAGGTACATCACTATAAGCACCGGCATGGCACAGAGGATCTTCTGCTCCAGCTTCTTTCCGCTGATAAGTGTGTTTATCTCAGTATTTATCTCCTGCTTTTCCTTCATCTGCTCCGAAGTTTTTCTGATGATACCCACCAGGTTTCCGCCGTTTTTCCTGGCGCAGTTAAAGATCTCCGCAAAGTCCCTTATCTCCTCGATATCCAGTGATTCCGCCATCTCGGAAAACACCCGGTTCGTGGGTTCGTTTCGCTTTATCTTTCCCACGGTCCTTTTTAACTCCTTAGTCATGGCAGAATTCCCGTGAAGCTTTTGTGCCTCCTGCGTGGCAAGCTCCAGTGAATTTTCCACCGAATACCCCGCCTGCAGGGAAAACGACATGGCGGTAATGGCATCGATAAATTCGTCCTGTATCTTTAATCTTTCCTTATCCCGCAGGATCTTAAAATTCTTTCTGCAAAAAAAGGGCAGGTAGGCAAGAAAAACTATCCCCGCGATAAGATTGCCGTAAAAGGCAAGCCCCATCATCATGCAAAATGCCACGCCCCCCAGCGCCACAACCGCGTATTTGACCTTAGTCCTGTCAAAGCCCTGCCGCAGCGAACTTATATTTATTCCGGAGATCCTCTCCCGTTTTTTTAAGACTGCCGGTAACAATTCCATCCTTTTCTCCCTCCTCTTCAAATTCAAATATTTTGGCAAGCTCTATCCTGCCATCTTTCACGCCCCGCACCTCCGAGATCTCCAGCACCCGGCGGCTCCTGTCCCTGAGCCTGCCCAGATGCACCACTATCTCTAAGGCCGCAGCTATCTGCTCCCTTATGGCTGCCACGGGAATATCCATCCCCATAAGCACCATGGTCTCAAGACGGGTCATCATATCCGCCGCAGAGTTGGCGTGCCCCGTGCTCATGCTGCCGTCGTGGCCCGTGTTGTAGGCCTGAAGCATGTCTATAGCCTCGGGCCCCCTTACCTCACCCACGATGATCCGGTCGGGGCGCATACGAAGACTGGTCTTTATCAGGTCTCTTATGTGTATGGCGTTTTCGTTTTCCACATTTCCCGATCTTGCCTCAAGGCTTACCAGATTGGCCACGTTGTGAAGCTTAAGCTCCGCCGAGTCCTCGATGGTGATGATCCTTTCGTCTCCCGGCACAAACTCCGAGAGGATATTTAAGAACGTGGTCTTCCCGGAGCCCGTACCTCCGCTTATGAAAATGTTGTAACCCGCCTGTACCGCCTTTTTTAGGAAATCCGCCGCCTCCTTTGTGACGGAGTTCATCTCCAAAAGGTCATCAATGGTCAGGGGATCATCGTAAAATTTTCTGATGGTGATAACGGGACCATTTATCGCCACAGGCGGGAGCACGATATTTACTCTTGAGCCGTCCTCAAGCCGGGTATCAAGTATGGGCGTCTTGGTATTTACCAGTCGGTTTGACCTTGAGGCGATCCTTTCCGCCGTATTCTCAAGTCTTTCCGTATTTTCAAAAACCCTTTCCGCTTTTTCGATCTTTCCCTTTCTCTCTAAGAAGATCTCACCGGCGCCGTTTACCATGATCTCCGTAACGGAATCATCGGACAGATACTCCTCCAGGATGTCAAAGCCGCGGATGGAGCTGTAAATGCTTTTTCTTATCCTCTCCTTTTGGGAAATGGAAAGTTTCTTTCCTTCGCATTTTTGTGTCATCCACCTGTCAATGACCTCGTAGATCCTGTCATCCGGAACATCCCTTTCATCAAGCTCGTCGCAGACCCCCTGCCTGATCTCGCCGGTCAGCTTATCCAGTTCATCCATTTGACTGAACCCATCTCCCACTCCAACTCACCTGTGTACCCTTCCAGGTCATCGGGAATGTTAATTTTTTTAAGCCTTTCGATCAGCTCTGTCCTGCCTGCGTTCCACAGGTGATTTTCCAGCGCATTCATCTGCCTTTCCACGGTGGGTCTGCATACCGCTTCGGCCTCGTCACAGTACAGGTGCATGTTCCAATCGCGTGTCATGATCCGGCCCATGTCGTATATCACCCGGCTGTACCCGCATTCATTTATCAATGCTTCGGAAAACCTTTCCATTTCCTCAGGGGTGCGCCTGCACAGATCCTCCATGCAGGCTGCGGGGGCCAGATATTCAAAGCCCGCTCCCTTCCCCGTCCGCTCCGAAAGGCTGAAATTTTTAAACGTCATGTCTTTTCTGAACTCATACATCACGTCGGAAAAGCTGACTGCATCCTCCCCGGTAAATGAGGGGAACTCATCAAGCCCTATGTAAAGCACCTTCCCCTCTCTTCCAAAAGCCTGCGCTTTAGTCAGGGCATAGGATGTCCTGAGAGCGGTCTCACAGAATGAAAATATGCAGCTTACCTTCCCCCTTTCCCGTCCCGGGGTGCGCATGGCAAGGCTCCCAACGTCTCCCAGCGTTTCAAGTATCACGCTTACGCCGCTGTATCTTGATACGGTGGATGAGCTGCTGCTTTCTCCAAGCACGCTTACCCTTCCGTGATAAATGCTTCTTACCTCATCGTCGTAGCATTCCTCGGAAATGATCAGTCCGTCCGGAGGGTCGCCCCGCAGGGCCTTCAGCGCCATTTTTTTGTCGGAAAACGCCTTTACGTTGCAGACAAACCTGTCGCCTCCGCCCACCGCAGCTCCCAGACGCTTCAGAAAAAACTCGTCCTCGTCAACGATCATAATATTCGGATTTCTCCCCATAAAATCTCCTTTCCTGCCTGTTCAGGTCTTTAGTTGTAGTTTTGGAATAAAATGAATTGAAAATTCAATAAGAATAAAAATTATTTTTCGAAAAATATATATGTATTTTAGGGGTTGATATAGTATTTGTCAATATGTTTT
>CACWUI010000032.1 GCA_902764045.1 uncultured Lachnospiraceae bacterium | reverse complement strand
GTACCTGCCCACGTCGCCTTCGGGCAGATCAAACTCACCCGCGCCGTTTATCTCTTTTTCATCTAAAACCCTGTTTCCGGACTTAAGGGTAATGAGAATGGGCGCGTCGGTTTTAACCGTAATAGCATCGGCATATACGGGTATTGACACAAAAACCGGTAAAAGACCGACTAAAAATACGAAAATTTTTTTCAAATTATCACCCCAATTTACAGAGAAATAAAAAGCATGGTCCTCTGTGTAGTACCGGGATCTTTACAAGTACTTAAGCATACGATCTTTTCTTTATTTACGGGCTCTTCAAAATAAGTTGCCTTGCTCTTAATGTACTCGTACTGTCCCTCGTAAGTAACATCAAAAAGAATCTTTTCATTGGCATCGGCTATGACAAATGCAAAAACGGTAGCCGAATGCATTTCACCGTTATAGGTAAGCTCCGCTTCCTTGTGTGTTTCAAAATATTCTTTATCCACAAACAGATCCAAAAAACCGAACATCCCCGATTCCATGTGGTGACCGTGGATAAGGTTGTATTTATCACTGAAATCCGGCTTGTTCTGCCAGTCAAGAAAAACGCTGCCGGCAAGGGAATAACTGCCGTCGGGGGCTGTATTCAGGTATTTCAGGTTATCCTCCGCATGCATTATGGGGTAATCAATGGAAGTGTTTTTTATGGTCACCCATCCTATACATTCGTCCCCTATCTTCATGTATTCTTCCGGATTGGTCTTTGTGGGCTTATACACGCCGGCAGCCAGGCCTATCCGTTGAAGATATACTGAGTCATAAATACAATAAGCGCCTATCACGAAAAGTATGACCAGGAGAAGGATAAAAAACCGGTCTATGATAATGTTTACAATCCGCATCAGAAACCTCTCCTTGCCATGGTAAATATCACAACGCCTTTTATGTCGGAATATGGAATGGCTCCGTAGGTTCTTGAATCGCGCTCATCTTCCCTGTGATCATTCAGGACAAATACATGATTTTCCGGTACGTTCAAATGAACTTCGGTCTCCGAGCGGGTATCAAAAAACACCTGCTCCGTGGGAACCGAACCGTTTATGGTGTATTTGTTTTTTGTGATCTCGATCTTATCTCCGGGGAGTCCCACTACTCTTGCAAATCTCGTTTCATTATCTGCTCTGTATGCGATCACCCTGTCCGCAAGGGGGGCGCTTGTTTTGCTTACGATGACAAATTCGCCGTCCCGCAGGGAAGTGATCATGTTATTGCCATGGTAAACGTGAATGCCGAAGAAGCAAAAAAACACGATCACTGCGCCTGCGATTATCCCTGCCCTGATAAGAAATCCTTTAAGTCCTTTGGGAAGACCACGCTTCTTTTTTTCCGGAGTCTCTTCGTTTTCTTTCATACGGGCTTACTCTTTGTTTCTTCTGCTCTTAACTACCACATATGAAACAATACCTGCAGCGGCACCTGCCATGATGATCACGCCGGCGGTAAGTCCGGGGGTGAATACACCGGAGGGGGTCACCGTATCTCTGGTGTTTGTGAAGCCTGTCTTAACATCGGCAGTCATGGTCCCGGTTTGATCATCTGTATGTGCTACTTCATATTCATTATCTGCCGCAACGATCCCGTTTGTTTTTGTATAATCCTCATTATTCTCTGATACGGTGTACACTGCATTTGCAGGTATATCTTTTATTGTGATGTACTGTCCGTCATGCAGATAAAACTTTTGTGTTATTTTGTCTGTTGTTGCTGTAAGTTGTGTAGGGTTTGCCTCTGTTGTCACAGTGGTGGAATCTGATTCATGAGGAGTTACATCGGCCTTTGTAACATCTACATTAAGAACCGTGCCTTGGGGTACAGTGATTTCTACCGTGTATTCAAAATATTTGTCCTTGGAACCGAAGTTACCCTTTACCTCTTTACCGAAGGTAAGGTCGTAGGTGTTGTAGGTGTTTGTATAACCTGTGGACTTTGTGTTTGTTACGTTAGATGCTGCCTTTGCAGGAGCATCTGTTTTTTCGCCTGTATAAAGCACATAACTATTACTGTCTATCACCAGCGCGCCGTTTACGTCTTTAACATATACATCAAGGGTTCTTTTAGTTTGGGTATCATTGGTTACACCGTTATTGGTTCCGGATTCGGTGATTATATAACGATAAACACCGGGCTCCGTAAAGGAGCAGGCAGACATATCTACTGCCACCTCTTGTTTAGCCGTCTTTGTGGTTCCGCTTGTGGTTACGGTGGCTGAGCTGTTACTGTTGTTTGTGGTGTAGACCACATCTGCTATGGTCGCTCCGGCAGGTCCCGGCTTTACTTCTGCCGTGGTAGCCGTACCTGCAATTGCCTGAGTTGAAGATATCGGCTCAATGGCAAAGCTGAATGTGGCCGCAGGTACGCAGGCATTCACATCCATGGTCAGATTCTTGTCAAACTTACATGCTCCCGTTGCGTTAGCTGCCTTACCGTTAATCGATGTGTAACTGGATGCAAATGTTGTCATTGGAGCAATAAAAACTCCTGCTGCCGCTGCAGCGACAGCAATCCCTGCTGTGATCCTTTTCTTCATTTTCATAATCTCATCTCCTTATTTATGACCCGCTTGTTACTGTATAACTTTATTTTATTAAATTTTTGTCATTTTTGCAATTCTTTTTCTGTATATATGTATATAAAACAGGTGGAGAAAGCACGGAGACCAAAATACGGTTTTAGGAGAACGGGTGGCGTTTTTAAGGTTTCCCAACATAAGGCTTAAAACTGTCACTGTGTCCATCGAAAATGAAAAAGCAAAAAAATACACAGAACAGTCAACCTGTCCTGTGTAGCAAAATCTGTCGTAATATATTCTCTTTTCAACTCAGATCCATACAAACGATCTCCGAATTGGTCCCCACCCTTATGGGAAGCTGGAAGGATCCCGCGCCTGACGAACATATGCTTGTAGTCTTTCCGAATTCCACCCGGCCGTAAAAATAGTTCTTTTTATTAACTCTTTTGGAAAGGGCTGTCATGGGGAAGAACTGGCCTCTGTGGGTATGTCCCGAGAACACCACGTCTGCACCGAATTCGCTTGCATCATCCGCGCCTCTGGGATCGTGGTCAAGCACAACGATCGGCTTGCTGTGATCCACATCACTCATAAGGCTTTTCATATCCTTTCTGAGGGAATAATCCGTGACCAGACCTGTACGTCCCACCAGAGTGAGGGTGTCATTTTCATAGGTATCATTATCAATAAATATCATACCCGTTTCGCGTATAAATTTGGCCATTTCAGAATCATCTGTATCCGGGTCATGATTGCCCAACACCGCAAATACCCCGTCCCGGGCTTTAAGATTCGCAAATTCCTTTGTCACTGCCTGCACATCACGGCACTCATCAACACCGCCGTGATTGAAGATATCACCGGTTATCACGATCATATCTGCATTTAATTCGTTTACCTTTTTCACCATACGTCCGATATAGTGAGGGCCTATTATGGAACCCACATGAATATCAGATATTTGGACTATCCTGTATGTTTTATCTAACTTACCAGTATTTTTTTGTAAAATTTAAAATGAAAGAATCTTGCGTAAATAAATCCGAATATCACAGTCACTATCGACCCGATGGCTATGATGAACATGACCACAGGCTTTATGGTCCCGTTCCACCTTTGTCCGAAGCATATCAAAACAATACTGGCAGATGTCATGGACGGGACAAAATAAGCCAGTACACATGCATACAAGCCGGTCACCCATGTGCATATCCTGAACCACAGGGCGCTTACGGGGCGTACCATGGAAAAAGCTATGAACAGGATCGTAAACACCGCCAGAGCCGTAAGGGGAATGGTGGTATACGTGCCGAGGATCTTATCAAACGCCCAGCCGAGCCGTGAGGCGCCTATGCCTACGGGTACGGTTATTATCAGAGTAAAGACTAATGTGATAAGCAGACCTTTACGCATCTTTGTTCCCTCTTTGGTGTCTTCCGTATACGTCTCTTCTTCGTCAACGGTTGAATCGTACATCATTACCTCTCCATACTTTTTTTATCAAATATATGAAATATAGCATACTCCCGGTTTCCTGTCTATGGAAACCGGCAGTATGCTATCTCCCTTGTCTGCCTGTATTAAATCATATTTTTTTCAAAATATAAGCGATCCTATTGTGCTCCCCGGAGGACATCCATTCATCCTCAGCAAAAAGCCTGCGTTCCACATCTTCCACATTTTTAAGACGCTTTATCTCGATCTGTGCACCTTCCTTCGGCAGGAAGTCGGTAACATCCTTATCTCCGGATCTTGAAGGGAGATTGTTGTTCATTTCCTCACTGTATTTGCGGCCTCCGTGTCCTTTGCCGTGGCCATGATGGTGATGACCGTGACCGTGCTCGTGGGAATGCTCGTGACCGTCTTCGTGGTCATGCATATGCTCGTGTTTCCCTTCACCCTCGGGTTCATTTTCATGCTCTTTAAACTTTTTTGCCCAAAGCTTCCAGTCACCGTCAATGATGATAACCTTACCACCCGGCTTTACAACTCTGAGCCATTCTTTTACGGCAACATCCGGATGAGGAAGGGTCCACAGAAGATGTCTGTTTATCACAACATCATACTCATCGTCAGGCTCATCCGGCTTTTCGGCATCGCCTATAGCAAATGAAACCCTGTCTTCAAAACCTTTTTCCTTCACCTTCTTTTTGGCGTCAGCCTGCATTCCCTCGGATAGATCGATCCCTTTTACCGTATGACCCATTTCCGCAAGAAGAAGGGTTAGAAAGCCGGTACCGCAGCCCACATCAAGAACCTTTGCGTCTTTCGGAACTATCTCCCCCAATGCTTTTATCCATTCCTGTTTTTCTTCCTCATGAAAAAGACCGTGTCCCGGGGCGGTGTCGTAATCAGAGCTTCCCGCATCCCAATACTCGGTCACTTCTTTTTTGAATTGTTTATCTTCCATGGTTACTCCTTTATTTTTTTATTTTGGTGAAACAGGGGGACGGTTCTTGAGTCCCTGAAGGGATCCACAAAACCGTTCCCATGTTTCATTTTCTACTGCAAAACAAAATGATCATTGGCCATTTCTTTCATCTCTGTACCCAGGACCTGCTCCGTGTTGTACTCCAGAAAAGTCTTGCTTCTTTCATACTCCGGATCGGGAATATGAATAGCAGACAGCAAGGACTTGGTATAAGGATGAATGGGATTATTAAAAAGCTCCTCAGTAGCTGCCGTCTCCACCAGCTTACCTTTAAGCATGACCCCTACCCTGTCGCTGATAAAACGTACAACCGACAGATCATGGGCGATAAAAAGAAACGTAAAATTATGCTCATTTTGCAAATGCTTAAACAGATTGATGATCTGCGCCTGAATTGAAATATCAAGGGAAGCCACGGGCTCATCTGCTATGACCAACTTCGGCTCCATCATAAGGCTTCTGGCGATAGCCACTCGCTGTCTCTGACCTCCCGATAATTCCTGCGGGAACTTGGACAGATGGCTTTTGTCAAGTCCCGTCTTTTCAAGCAAAAACCCCAGCCTTTCCCGGGAAGTCACACTATTGGTGGGAATATGGTGAATCCTTAGGGGTTCAAGTATTATCTTCTCAACAGTCATTCTCGGATTAAGGGCTGCTCCGGAATCCTGAAAGATCATCTGCACTTCCTTATGCATTTTATCAAGAGTACTCTTTTCGGTAACGGAACTGCCCCTGTATAAAACATCACCGCCCGTGGGTCTGTAAAGCCCTGCGATAGCTCTGGCAGTGGTGGATTTGCCGCAACCGGTCTCACCCACAAGGCCAAAGACTTCTCCGTCCTTTATGCTGAAGGAAACGCCGTCAATGGCCTTTACGGTATAAAACTCGTCAATCTTAAAATGAAGGCTTAGATCCTTTACATCTACTATTGTATCTGCTGCCATAAAGCACTCCTTTTCTTAAGATTGACAGGTGACACCACCCTGGGGGCCCTTTTATCCAGAAGCCAGGTGGCTGCCTTGTGGGTCTCCGATATATCAAACATGGGAGGCGCCTTCTCGTAATCAATGGCCAGAGCATATTCATTACGCTGGGCAAATGCATCTCCCGGCGGCGGGTCGATAAGTGACGGTGGCATCCCGTGGATGTAGTTCAGCTCACCGTCCTTTTTTGCAAGGGCGGGAAGGGATGAAAGCAGTCCCCATGTATAGGGATGCCTGGGATCATAATAGATCTCATCAACGGTTCCGATCTCCACGATCTTTCCCGCATACATCACTGCCACCCTGTCAGCCACCCTCGCCACCGCTCCCAGATCATGGGAGATAAACACTATACCTATCCCCAGCTTGTCACGAATGTCGAGGAGGAGAGTCAGTATCTTCTCCTCCACCGTCACATCAAGAGCCGTGGTGGCCTCGTCCGCAAACAAAAGCTCCGGCTTGGAAGCGAGGGCGACAGCAAGAACACATCTCTGTCTCATGCCGCCTGAAAAGAAATGGGGTTGCAATTTAAAACGCTCATTGGCATCTTTGATCCCCACAAGGTCCAGCATCTCTATCGCCCTTTGCTTTGCCTCTTCTTTGCTCACACTCTCGTGCTTCAAGATAGCCTCGGTTATCTGTTTGCCGATGGGTATGGTGGGATTTAATGTGGTCATGGGGTCCTGGAAGACCATGGCAAATCTTTTTCCTCTCAGGGCACGCATATCCCTCTCTTTGTAATCGGTGATATCCTCCCCCTGCACCCTTATCCTGCCGGATTTAATACGGCAGTTTTTAGGCAGAAGCTTCATAACGGACTTGCACATAACGGTCTTGCCGCAGCCGGACTCACCCACGACACACAATATCTCACCTTTTTTTAAATTTAAGGTCACATCTCTTACAGCTTCAACCTCACCCTTCGGTGTGTCAAAGCTTACGGAAAGATGATCCAGTTCTAACAGGTTTTCACTCATTTGCTAAGTGTCCACTCCTCAATATTCCACATAACACCTACTGCATGATGTCCGAGTGTTCTTGTTGTATCAAGACCCTTAAGACCACTGACACCTACATAGTTACCCTGCAGGTATGCAACAAGCACGATGCTGGGCGCCTTTGCATAGGCAACCTCGAATTCGCCGTAGGCTTTCTTTCTTGCATCGTCGGTTGTTCCGTAACGGCCTTCTTCAAGATACTTATCAACTTCTGCATTCTTATAATGTCTGGAGTTGTTACTTCCGTCTGACTTGAACTGCTTGTAGATCATGTCAGGGTCAAACTCTGTAGCATATCCAGCGAGGAATCCGTCATATCCGGCCTTCCAGTCGAATTTCTGAACGAATACAACCTCCATCTCAACGCCTGCCTGCTTCAGCATGCTTGACATAACATTTGCGATATCAACTCGCTCTTCCTCCCACTCTCTTGTCTGAATTGTAAAGTGGAATTTCTTGCCGTTTCTCTCATAGATGCCGTCAGAGCCCTTCTTCCAGCCAAGTTTTTCCATCTCACTTGCGAACTTATCAAGATCGTAAGGATAGATGTCCGCTTCCTTATTGGTTCCCAGGGGATTTCTCTGAATGGGTGAATAAGCTGTCTCGCCCTGTCCCACAAGTACGCTGTCCACGATAGACTGCTTGTCGATGGCATAGTTCAGTACACCGATGGAATCAGCATTGTCCTTCCAGAAATCGGATTCCATCTCCATTGAAGCGCCACGGTAGTCGGCAGTTGTAAATACCCACTGTGTGAACTCTGACTTGCCGTTAAATGTTGCGGCATACTTGGAGTTGAGCCATGCAAGATCGGCCTCTCCGGACTGGATCATGGTGGCCTTTGTGGTCTCGTCACCTACGGTCTTGTAAACAACCTTTTCAATGCCGGGCACTTTGCCGTAATAATCCTTATTAGCCTCAAATGAGATCATGCCGCCGTCCGTCTCCCAGGAGGTAAGCTTGTATCTTCCGGTACCGATGGGCTTCTGGTTGAATTCCATTGTCTCAATATCCTGTCCTTCGCACAGATGCTTAGGTAAGATACCAATGGTAAAGTATGTCTCTATGGGTTGCATATATTTTTTAAGCTTTATCACTACGGTATAATCATCCGTTTTCTCTACGGATTCTATATCCTCGTAATCGCTTCGGATGCTGTCTGCAAGCGCTTCATCCTCAAGGATGGTCTTATAGGTATAAACAACATCGTCTGCGGTGAAGTCTTTACCGTCGTGCCACTTTACACCCTGACGGAGTTTAAAGGTATATGTGGTGGAACCTTCATCGTACTGATAGCTTTCTGCCAGGTCCTCAACCGGTTTTCCGTTTCCGTCAATTTTTAAAAGACCGGAGAACACGATGGTGGTGAGCTCGCCGTGTGTGTCAAGAAGGGGATTGATGGTGCTTACCTCTTCGCCTGCGTACACAAGTGTATTTGCATCTGCTGATGAACCGCCGCCTGAAGCAGTGGTAGCTGCGGTAGTGTCGCCGCCTGATGCGGTAGTTGTCGTATCTGTTCCGCCACCTGAGCATGCAGCCATTGACGCAGCCAATACTCCGGCAAGGGCAAGTGTTGTTATCTTCATTGTCTTTTTCATCTTGTAATTTCCTCTCTTCTCTTCCTTATAAATTACTTGGTGTCTTGTTAGTTTCCTTTCTGTAGAAGTTTGCCATGTTGGTGATGCACACAAGGGTCGTAATAAGAAATACGCCGGGTATGATTATTACCCACCATGTGTTCATTACCAGGGCTTTGTTGGCCAGGGATAACATGCTACCCCAAGAGATAACATCTACGGGCAATCCAAGGCCAAGGAAACTCAGTGTGGACTCCATGGTTATGGCAGTACCTACCGATGATACGACCGCAAACATGATAGCCGAAACGAAGTTTGGCACCAGATGTGTCTTAAATATATAAAGGAACCTGCCTCCTGCGCTTCGCGCATAAAGAACATAGTCACTGTTTCTTATCTGGCGGACTTCGCTCCGGACTATCCTGGCAAGTCCGAACCATGCGGTGATACCGATGACCACGGAAAGTGTTACTACGTTATTGGAATTAAAGACCGCCGTGATCACGAGGATAAGAAGGATCCCCGGAATACTTCCGCTCATCTCGGTTATCCTCATAAGCACGGAGTCTGCCTTTTCCCCTGCGGTTCCGCTGAGACTGCCGTAGACCGTTCCGATAATGGCGGTAATGGCAGCACCCAGCAGTCCCACGATTATGGAAACCCTTCCGCCGTACCATATCATTGAATAGATATCTCTTCCCAGGGAGTCAGTTCCGAAGAAAAACTCCCCGTTTGGCGGCTGGTTCAGGTTTTGCAGATAAAAACCGTTGGGGTCATGGTTTGCAAGGAGTGGCGCAAAAACACACCCCAGGGCTATGGCGGCAAAAACTATAAGGGAAGGAATAGGCTTTCCTTTAAGCTTTTGCCTTATCGTCAATTCTGTTATATTCGGAGTATGGGTCTTGTATCCGGCCCCTACTATCTTAAATAAATCATCATCGTTTTTTACGGATTCATTTGCAGAAGGTACGGGTTCCGGTGTCGCCACCGCCTCCGAAGTGATCTTTTCTTCTACCATCTGATCTCCTTTGTAACTTTCATTCTGGGATCGATCTCTTCATTGATAGTCTGTGCCACGAAGCTTGCAATAAACACAAATGCTCCCGTAATAAGCACTGTCAGCATAAGCATGTTGTAATCGTGGTACTTCGCGCTTTCCACCGCAAGGTTTCCGATCCCCGGGTATCCAAACACCGCTTCGACCACCACGGTTCCCGATATGACATGGGGTATGGCTATAGCCATGATACTGACAATGGTGGGCGCCACGTTCCTCAGGCAATGCTTCCATACTATCTGCCGCCGGGTCAGTCCCTTGGCTTTGGCAAGGAGTACATAATCCTTCCGGAACTCGTCCAACAGCTTGTTTCTTATCATGTAAGCGTAGTACCAGAAATGACTGGCTATCATGACTATCAGTGGAAGTATCATGTGCCACAGCCTGTTTCCGATATCACCCTGCTTACCCACATCGTAAGCACCGCTGCTGGGGAACCACCCCAGGTTTACACTGAATATCAGCACCAGCACCACTCCCAGCCAGAAAGGCGGTATGTAGTAGGTGGCGGTCCCGACCTTGCAGATGATCTTGTCAAGCCAGTCGTCTTCGTGAAGGGCTGCCACGGTAGCAAGTACTATCGCAAGGGCAAACACCACCAGATACGCGATGATCCCCAATGCAAGGGTATTTCCTATAAGGGGACTTACCACATTCTGGACTTTCATACGATACTTAAGGGATAATCCGAAATCACCCTGAAAGGCTCCTCCAAGCCATTTGAAATATTGGACGATAAGATTATCGTTCAGCCCCATCCTTTCTTTGGCGGCAAGGATCTGTTCTTCCGTCATGTTGTCAAGAGCCTCGCCGTAGAATGACTGCAGGGGATCTCCCGGTGCAAGCCTTGCAAGTATAAAGACCACTATGGACAATATAAACATCGCAACAACAAAGAGGATCACTCTTTTAATTATTTTTTTGATTATTCTTTTTTTTCTCATGAGCATATTTTCTCACTAATCAGGCGTTTTCATAAGCGGGGTGGGGGGATATTTGGGCATAAAAAATATCCCCCATAGAGGCTTATTGAATTTTTTTTATTATGCTACTCTTTACTTGCCCGCAGAAATTAAGTGATGCGGGATTCCGTAATCTTTCTTTACCTTTTTTTGAAACCAAAATATTGCTTTCACTGTGATTGGGGTGGTGCATGATTTAAACGCAAAGCTCTGTGCCTTCAAACGACGGGCACTATGCAGTTAACCTCTGAATTAATAAAATTTTATTAACTACTCACTAAAAAGAAAAAGCAGGCGCATGAAGGCGCCTGCCTTTTTTATTCCGGCTTTTTGATTATATAAGCCTCTCTTTTATATTTTTCACTGGAAAGAAATTCATTATTCACATACTTTATCCTTTCAAAGGAATCAATGTCCTCAAGACTCACTATAGTGATCTCATAACCCTTCCTGTTCACATAGTCAAAAGGCCTGCCCTTTCCGCTGTGCAAAGGAAGCCGGTCGATCAACTCCTCTGAATATGAATTATCAGATGAATGATCGTATCTGCCATCATCCGTCGGTCTGTTTTCTTTTCTCATACAGGGACAGATATTATACCAGTCCCCGTCGATAATGATAACGCTGCCGCCGGGTTTGGTGACTCTCAGCCATTCATCGATCGCCTCATAAGGATGGGGAAGCGTCCAAAGGAGATGCCTGTTTATCACCACATCGTATTTATTGTCAGGCTCCCTTGTTTTCTCGGCATCTCCTATCTCAAATGAAACTCTGTCCTCAAAGCCCGCTTCAGCCACCTTTTTTTTGGCATCCGCCTGCATTCCCTCGGAAAGGTCTATACCCTTTACGTTATACCCCTGCTCGGCAAGAAGTAATG
>CACWUI010000031.1 GCA_902764045.1 uncultured Lachnospiraceae bacterium | reverse complement strand
CTTTCTTTAATCTGTAAAAAGCGTGTCGAGACAGGCGAAGGTATTTGAGGAATCGGCCAGAAAGGTTAACAAAGATGCGCAAAATTTAATGATACATATGAATGAATGCTGCAATGCGAATCCGGCTTCTATAAAACAGCATAAAAAAGGTAACAGCTACTCTTTATAGGGTGGCTGTTATTTGTTTCTGACGGTTTCTTTTCTGCTTAATAGATAACTGATGAACAGCGGTTAAAAGAGAGCTTGTGAACGCCATTTTTTACTTATGATTTTAGCTTTTGGACATGATGTCCAAAAGTTGAAGCGATTATTGCAAGGACTATTCTAATATAGTGGAATAATCTATTGCACTACTTTGAGATTTCGCGGTTAGCATCATTCTTATAAAATGTTGGCATAGGGTATTCCAATAAAATGGAAGGGAGGTGACCGTGCCATGATCATGGATGATGTATCAGCCAGGGTATGTGAGATTCTGGAAGAGCGTGGAATCAGTAAATATGATCTCTCAAAGCGGTGTCCGGATGTTGCAAGATCGAGTGTCTATAATGTAGCAAAAGGTAGTAAACGAGCCACCATAGTTACGCTCGACAGCATTTGTCGCGGCTTGGGAATATCGCTAAAGGATTTCTTCGACTGGCGAGCAGATCTGAGCATGATTCTTAAGGATGACGAAAGAGTCACGATCGAGGGAATCCGGAGTTTGGATACAGAACAACAAGCCAGGTTACAGGGATATCTGAAAGCCTTGCTTGAAGAGAAAAAGAAGTAAGTCCGATGCTAATGAATAATATAGCACCGGACTTTTTTTACAGGGTTCTTTTCACATCACGCTCTATATCCAGGGACTGCTCAGTACCTACATAGGACGTAAGATCATCTCGAAGCTTTTTAAGCTTTTCGCATTCTTTTTCCGCAGTCTTGTATGCGGATGATGTTTTTTCCCGATCTGCTGTCATCACAGCATAATCAGATTCCATTTTCTGCAGGTCTATCCGGTCCGGATCGAGGCCTGCGTTTTTCAATCGGTCTATTGCACCGTTGGCAATTTCAATATCATATCCATGGGTGCGGTAATATCGCTCCTTATCCTTGGATTTTTCATATCCGCGGATATACTTCTTGTTTTCATTATAAACATGGGCATAATGGAGCAGATCCTCGAACTTTGTAATGTCTTTATCGAGGGCAATAGTAGCTTTTTTGCCTTCTTTTGCCTGTTTATGGAGTAAATCTATCTTTGCATCCAGGGCATCGAAGCTATCAAGACCCATTTCGGCAAGTTTGGACTGTATCTGAGCGGCTGCTTTCAGGTTCTGCTTTTCAGCCCACCGCATGAGTCCCGGGCTTTCTGCGAATTTATCCTGAGTTGTGTCGATCATGGAAGGATTTCGCTTGGTAAGTCGCTTCATCCTCTCGGCTCTGATCCGGGCTTTTTCTTCGATCCTTTCACGGATCCGTTCCTTGGTAAAATCATCTCCCAGGGACTTAGGTCTTCCGCGTACCCAGCGCTCCTGACCGGGTGCTCTGAAACCGATATATTTGTGCGCTTCGGGACTGATTTCGGCATCCTTGATCTCATAGCCTTTTGACTTCATCAGATCAAGAAATTCGTCGTAGGTATGCGCCTGTTTTATAGTTTCGTTTATATCTGATTTCAGCTTGGATTTCCATGAGGTTCCTGCCTTGTCAGCCATCCATTCTTTATAGCTTTTTCCGATGTGTTTATTTTCCTTTATAACGGACAGATTATGCTCTTCACAGAGTTCATCATTTATGTGCCGGATATTCCAATATGACCGCTTGCAGTCGTGATATTTTTTGTGGGTTATATTATCCGCAGCACAGAAGATGATATGGTTGTGACAGTGATTCTTATCCGTATGGGTGGAGACAATGTAAGAATACCGCCCTCCGAGGAGCCGTTCTGCAAGCTCTTTTCCTATCTCATGTGCCTCCTTTGCACCGACCTCTCCGGGGGCAAAAGACTGTATCAGATGATAGGCAAGATTCGGGTCGGAAGGATCCGTTTTCTTAAGCGCATTTGCAAACATCGCCGGGGCATATTCTACCGTTGTGCCGAATGCCGTGATCAGAGTTTCACCATCGGTTTTTGCCGGATTACAGATATAGGCGATCGAGCGTTTTACTGTAGCTTTGATTGCATGGATTCTTGTAATCGACATATCTCTTTGAACTCCTTTTTTAACTCATCAATATCGGTCTGATAGATGCTTCTTGTCTCGTTGGCACGCTTTGCGATCTGGTTGATATTATTGCCGATTTTTGCAAGCTGTGTGGCGATGTCTCTGAACTCCCGGTAATCAATTTCATAAAGATCGGATTCGACGATCAGTTTGCGCAGGACATATGATTTACTGGGGTCATTGTTCAGCTTCATTTTAGCTTCCAATATCCGGTTTTCATCTTCACTCAATCTGAGTGTGAACCGGTGCGTTCTTTCTCTGTTTTCCATCTGTGAATATCCTCCCTTCGTGAATGCCGCCATAGGGCGGGCGATTATGAACTATTTGCCGTTTCCGGCACTGTCAGCGCTCCGCATTTCGGAGCAAGACCAAGGGGTCAGGGGATATCTCCCCTGCAAGCAAAACCGAGGCATTTTTCCGGGCAGGAAAATGATCGGTTTTTCGCCTTGTGGACACCACAAGGCAGTGCTTGCTGGTTTTCTGCATATCCCCAAGGGGATATGCGAGTTCTGGCAGCCATCGGGCTGCCACTTAGAACTCATAACGCCGTATCCGGCGATCATTTTCATACATGGGGGAATGGACAGATGAAAAGAAAAAAACTGCCATAAGCCCCACATGGAGCCATAGCAGTTTTGGTGTTCGATTGAAGTATGTGTTTTATCCAATTCCGATTGTATCAGATGATGCAGCATAAAACAACGGGAATCTGACTAATGAGAGAGGAGTATCGGACATGTGTTTTTGTAGACTGATAATATGGGGGTCTTGATAAAGAAAAAGTCGGGCAGATCGTAAATTTCGGTTCCGCCGCCATGCTGAATTCCACCTTAAAAAAGGTGAGAGCCGAAGCCGAAAAGATCGGGATTCCGGTCATGGATAAGGAATTTCACTGTAAAGGAGAGTTTAAAGGAATCCACAAGGGAAGACCTAATGCAGAGGATCTGAAGGCGGCCGGAGAATTTGCGGCATCCTTCTTAGATTGAGGAAAAGTCAATGATATAACGGAAAATATAGCCATAACACATGGTTACCCTCTATACGGAATATATGGGGAGTGCATGTTGTCCGATTTCGTAAAGATAAGAAAGGCATATTATGTTTGTACAGAGCCCTGACATTTTCTTTTGTCATGGCTCTTTTTTTGTATGGGAATACCGCATGATCCATATGCGGAAGTGCTTCCGTAAGAAGCCTTTGATTAAACAATAAGGTCTTGCGTGGTCAGATATAAAAGACTTAAAAGTGTTCGCTGAAACGAATATAATATAATCGATGTGTTGTAGCCTATTTAGGAGAATATGAGATGGAATATTTGACTACTACCGAAGCTGCAGAACGCTGGGGTATTACTCCTCGCCGCGTACAGGTGCTCTGTAAGAGCGGCCGTATCGAAGGAGCCGTTTATAAAGGTGTCTGGCTTATTCCTGCGAATGCTGAGAAACCGGAAGATCCGAGACGTGCTCGAAAAGCAGATACCAATAAGAAGACGAATTAAGAGATATGGAGGATAAAAAATGATTTTTGCAGCACTCGCACAATTCGCTGTGTGTTTTCTCATTCTGGCCTGGGTACTCAGGAAAAAGACAGGAGAACCTTATTCCAGGAAAGCAGTCATCAGGTTCGTATTATTCGGTGCATTGGGTGTGATCCTGTTCTTCTGCCTGACACTGGTACTGCCTATTCAGGAAGATACATTCTATGGTATGAACCCGATCATCAGCGGTTTTCTGACGGCGCTGATCACTGCGTCGCTGACCGAGGAGATCATCAAATACATCGTCTTCCGTCTTGTAATAAGGAAGAACAGGGAAGTTGTCTGCTGGCTGGATGTGATCATAGCAGCGATCGCTGTTGGTATCGGATTTACTCTTCTGGAGGATGTAACTTATTTGTTTGAAGGTGCCGGAACTATTGTCCGGGCGATCCTGCCGGGTCATATCCTGTTCCAGGGAATCATGGGATATTATTACGGCAAAGCCCGTGTCACAGGACAGTTCAAGTTTCACGTGCTGTCACTGGCAGTACCTATTCTGGTCCACACCGCATTCGACATGTTTATCATAGGTCTCATGTCAGTTGTCGGCAGCACTAAAGATCTGGCGGGCATAACTGCGGATCAGCTGTCAAACCTGCCGTACTACAGCTATCTTATCCCGATGGTGATCGGTGCCATTGTGGTTATGATAGGAACCCTCATCGCACTGATCCTGTTCCTCAGGAAAGTCGGTGCATGGAGCAGGAACGGCGACAAACAGGAGCTGCTGCAACAGCAATAGCAGAGCTGAACACATGGGAAGCAATAAAGAAGAGTAAACTGAAACAAAAGGATTATGGGAACGTGATTAGATGAGTGATTAGATGAAAAGGCGATGGAGAGCCTCCAGGCGAAGGAAGAGTGGCGTGCCGCCATGCCGCTACGCTCCACCATTCAAATGTGGTAAATGATCCGCTTGAAATGTCGCAGGCTCTGTGATAGGTTTGGGATTACAGAGTTATGTAACCCAACTTAGGAGGAATGATATGAAAAAAAGAACGTGGATGAAGATGGGAGCAATCGCTGTTGCGGCGTCACTTATTATGGCCGGCTGCGGCAGTCAGTCAACAGAGGAAACCACCGGGACCGGCGGGCAGGAGCAGGAAGCAGCTGAAGCGGTTGAAACGGATGCGGCTGCCGAAGAGCAGGAAGTCGGAATGGCCAATCCCTGGGTAGAGATTACAGAGGAAGAGGCGGTGGCGAACTGTAACCGCCTGTTTCGGGCTCCGGAAGGCGCAACCGTACTGGGCTGGAGCAAACTTGACGGTTCCGAGGAAAACTCTTCCGTCGACAAGCCTCTGATCCAGCTGGAATTCGAGATGGACGGTAAGATTTTTGCCGCCCGGGCGCAGGACGGCGTGGAGCAGGACATGGAACAGAACGGCCTGTATGTAGAGTGGACGGACGAGAAGGAAGTTACGCTTGCAAACTGGGGAGGCGGACAGATGCCCGCAACGATTCGGAGGAGTGTAAACGATTCCGGCATGGTGGATCTTTGCGCCTGGTATGATATCGAGATCGGAATCAACTATACGCTTTCTACGGCGGCTGAGGATCTGGAAGGCTTTGATATTCAGGCGGTGGCTGAGCAGATGTATAACCCGGGCACCGAGATCTTTACCGGTCCGGATTTAAGCGCCGAGGATTATATGACGGCCATCAAAAACTACCTGGCCGAGGAGGTTGCCGCAGGCTATGAAGAAGCAGATTACATGATTCCCGAGATCTATATCGTTGCCACGGATGAGAGTGTGGAACGTGATATTAAGATCTGGGGGGATTTCTGGGTCATGAACTATGATGCGGATGGGGATACACTGAAAGCCGTATCGGGCGGCTCTTACCCCGGATGCTTTCATGTGGCGAAAAGTGACGGAGTTTATGATGTGACGGCTTTTGATGTGGTTGCGGACGGCTCCGATTATGATTCGAGCGCAAAAGAAATCTTTGGTGAGTATTATGAGGATTTCGTGAAACTTTCATCCGATGATACGGGTCGGAACAAAGAAAGAGCCAAGCAGATTTCGGAATATGTGAAGGAAAACGGATTAAGCTTTACGCAGTATCAGGATTACGGTTGGGATCCGGTGGTACTTCCTTAAAAAAAACAGCACCCATGTTCTTATGGAATGTGGGTGCGGTTTCTTTATGACTGGATTATTTAAATGGTCTTACTGACCGGTAATCGTGGTTTTAACCAGATCTCTGGCAACGCTCTCATCCAGCGCGAGGGCATCATATACGGTCCCGTCGGTACCGATCAGAATACCGGACTCGAGGTCTTCGTTGAAGTAATAACCGTAGGTTGTTTTCTCGTCTACAAGAACCTTTTCGTAGGTTCTGCCGTCTTCGGTCGTTGCATCTTCCGTGGTGTAGAAACCATAGTTCAATGTACCGAGCTCATAAATAACGTAGATCACGTTGCCGTCTTCGTCACGGAAGATGGCAAGTTCCATATCATTATCCGGATTACCGTTTACGTACAGCCCGCCCATGTAAGTCAGGGTTGCCTGAATGGTTTCGTTCTCGGCTTCGGGATCCATACCTGCTTCTTCACTGACATCTTCCGCTGCCTCGGTGGTCTCGGTATCGGCCTCAGTGGTCTCTGCAGCGGTTTCGGTAGCAGCCTCCTGTGTGGCGGCTTCGCTTCCGCATGCTGCGAGAGTCATCGTCATTCCGATTGCCAGCAATCCGGTTAACAGTCTTTTTTTCATATTATTAGTCCTCCTAGAAAAGATGATTGGTGTCGTGACGAACTCATTTTAACTGTGGGAGAGATCTTTTACAAGAGAGAAGAAAGAAGAAAGTGTATAAAATCAGATACAAAGTAAAAAGGGACTTCTACTTATGACGGATTGTGGTATTCTTGTATTGGTGACTTGTATCGGTGATTTGAGGGAGATCAGTGCCGATCGTTTTTTCGACCGCTTCATGAAGTCGGGTCTGCATTTGTGTCAGGCCATACGAACATGAATCGATGTTTCAAGAGGAGGAAAAGGAAAGTGAAAAAAAGAATCGCGGTATTATTCGGATTGATCATGACGATGGCTGTTGTGGGCGGCTGCGGAAAAGAAACAGGGACCACAGCGGATGTGGAAGAAAATGAGACGCCTGCGGCAGTGGAGCAGGATGCGCAAACCTTTGATTCCATTCTTGCGTCCCTTCCGGCGGATGCGTATTATGCATATGCCGATATGGCCAAGGATCATGACGCGCTTTTGGTAACGACTAAAGATCTTGTTTTTGATAACGGGGACGGGGTCATGGCAGCGACCGAGGCAGATGTTTACGGTATCGATCAGGATGGTAAGGTAAAGGAATACGGACATGTGGCAGGGGGCGGAACGGCAACTCCGTTGGCTTGCAAGGACGGGGTTCTTTTCTGCGGCGGTCATAATTATATGAACAAGATTCATATCGAGGAAGCCACTTCCGAGATGATTACGGAGGAGGGTGAGTACTTCGATGAGTATGATGAGGCAGTCGTTGTGGCATTCAATCCTTCTTTGGCCGCTTCCGAAACCGCTTCGGAGGAAAGCGCGTATTTTACAAAGGGTGTGTATTACAACTATGCAAAAGACGCAGAGAATCCTCCGTTAACCTACTTCTATGTGTTCTATGATGAGAATACGGGGTATACCGCAGATGGGGAAAATAACGGCATCGGACTTCCCTTCAGCCTGACCCAGGAAGAGGGCGCGGCAACCTTTTCCTTCGGTGGAGAGGGAGAATCCGAGGAGGTTTTAACCGTATCTTCTTTTGAAAACGGAATCGTAACGGGAACGTTTGATGACGGACGCGAGGTGGTGTTTGAGCCGGTCAGCGGACTGGATCCCGAGACCTTTGATGCGGAAAACTACGTAAACGGTCCCAGCCAGAGCGTATACAAGGATCCCAACGGCTGGAGCGTTAAATATGATGCAAGCCTCTTTGAAGTTACGCAGGAAGAGGGTCAGGTGTTCTTTGTATATACCGGTGAGTCCGCAGGAACCAATATGGTAACCGCAACCTACACGGTTGATAACAAAGCGGAGGATGCAATTAAAAAGCTGGGCGAAAATTACGGTGATACCGCCGAGTATTCCACGGCACCGTTCCCGGGCGCCGAGGATGTGGACGGTTACTGGGTGAATGTTCCGGTTGATACGGAAGGCTCCGGCGCTTATATGACCGCAATGGCCAGAGATTATATGGAGGGCGCTCTGATCTTTGAAATTGACGGACATCAGGGGGAGGATGATGAGATGAACATGGCTGTTGCCGATGCGCTTGCAGGGATCATTGATTCTCTTACCTTTGAATAAGATACGAAATTTGAAAAATGACGGAAATACCGCTTGTCTTCGGACGGGCGGTATTTTTTTTGCCGCAGGCTTTGTGTGTCCGGATATTTGGACGCCTCTCGAAGTATCCTTAAATCAGAGGATAATATGAGGGTCTACTAATCATTTTGAAGGAGGTATGAGCCTGTGATTTTCGTGCGATCATATGCGTGAAATTGAGGTATAGAGGCGTCTGACGGTATGTCGGGCGCTTCTTTTTTGCTATTCCAATATGTTGGAATAAAAATTTTTGAGAAATTTTATTTTGACTAGGGAGATTTGACCCTCTGCCGGCACTTTGTCCTAGTGACAGGGAATAAAAATCGGTGCCTGAAGAAAGGACAGGCACAATGAAAAAAAAGAATAGTGTATCTCCTCAATATACAGAGGAGAGCCTTCCGGAACGGTTTGATTCGTGGATTTCACATGTTTTGGCAAATCTCACGCTGACAGTGATGAGGTCATATGAGAGGAAACTTAAAAGATCACTGGAAATCCATGTGGAAAACATTGATGAAGTCATGGCATATGACCCGTTTGATGATAAGGATTCAGAGGCGGTGCTCTTGGGTGAATCCGTTATCTACACTACGGATAAAAAACTGGCAGAGGGATTAAGAAAACTGAGTCCTCGGAAAAAGCAGGTTTTGGAAGGTACGGTGATACTCGAGATCCCGGTCGCTGTTGTGGCAAATGATCTCGAGCTTGATGAACATACGGTCAGTAACTACAAATATGACAGCATTCAGTCGCTCAGAGCTTCGTATGAGGAGGATGAAAATGGGCAGAAAAAGTCGAAAAAGAAAAGGTGAATTGTTGTCTGCGGAATCCATAAGAGGGATTCTCACAGGAGACAGCGTAGCTCTCGGAGAACTTGTGGTAAATAAGATGAATTACGTGAAGACAGTTATCAGGAATTATGCAGAAAGGAATGGTATAGAGCTTGATCCTGATACAGTGGATGATCTGGCAAGTGTTGTATGGTCGAAGTTCTTCTCGAAAAGGGTAAGAATCCTTAAGGACTTCAGATAACAGATTATGGCACTGATTTTGTTTTCTGTCACAGGTTTTGCCGGTCTCATAAAGCGCATAATTTCAACGTAACGGTTCATAGCAGTACCGTGGTGCTCTTATGCGTTTTTAAGGCAGACAAAAGCCTCAAAAGTTTTATCCGAATCCGGCAGATTGCCGGGACTGAACCTTGACAAGTGAATAACAGGTATTGCAGGACGTGAGAAACGGGCGAGCCCGTCGGAAACCGCGCGATGACCATGGGAAAAACCTGTGAGAGCGATGAACGGTTGTCCGGAAGCAGAGGGATAGGTTCCTTTGTGTGGTGATGACCCTGTTTCGTGATCATGATACTTCCCGGGAGGGCTTTAAAAGTGGTGCAATTCCAATGTGGGCGAAATACCTTAGTAGCCACCTGCAAAATCTTATTTTTATCCGTATCTGCGGTTCAAAGGTTATCTGAATGTGACAGATGGCATTTGAAGCGCAGATACCCTATGAAAAGAGCGCATAACAGATGCATGAATACAGCGAGAGGAGGCGATGCATTTTGAGTGTAATAGTGGATGATACCTCAGATGAGAAAGAGGTAGTCAATGTGCCGATTGAGAAAAAGCTTAATCTGACGATCAGGGAGGCGGCAGAATACTCCAATATCGGCATGAACAAGATCAACGAGATGCTAAGAAATCCCATGTGCAGCTTTGTGCTGTATGTCGGAACAAAAAAACTGGTAAAAAGAAAAGAATTTGAACAGTTTCTGGCCGGGCGAATGGAGATATGAACGGAAGGTGTAAAAATTGCGAAAAACCGCGAAAAATACGGTCAGAGTGATTGAATAAATGCGTTTGTTATGTTAAGATAAACTGTTGTGTTAGGCTCTTTTCTAAATTCTCTCTTTTAGAAAGGAGTACAGCGAAATGGGCAAGAATTTAAAGGGCAAAGAGCTGGGAGCAGGAATATCCCAGAGAAAGGATGGTAGATACTCAGCAAGATTTGTTACATCCAGCGGGAAAAGGATTGAAAAGTATTTCCCTATGCTTCAGGATGCGAGGAAATGGCTGGCAGAGGCCAAATTGAACGATGAAAACGGCAGCGTGGGCGTATCCGTCGGAATGACTGTGGATGCCTGGTTTGAGTTCTGGATCGTCAATATCAAGGACAAGACGGTTAGATACAATACTGCACGTAATTATCGGGAGAGATACAGGCAGAACATTAAAAAGTACATAGGCAAGATGCTTATGATTGATGTGAAGCCCATGCACTGTCAGAAGATCCTCAATGCGATGGAGGCCGATTACGCGGGATCGACTATTTATCAAACGCTGATAACACTTTACAATATATTTGATTCGGCGGTTGAAAATGCGATCATCTTAAAGAATCCCGTGACGAGAACGGTAAAACTTCCCAAGCCTATCGAAAAGAATACCAAGGTGCTTACGGTGGATGAACAGGAGAAATTCATGGAGGAAGCAAGGTATTCCAGCAATTATCCGCAGTATTTCTTCATTCTCCAGACCGGTGTGCGTACCGGGGAAATGGTGGGCCTTAAATGGGAAGATATTGATTTTGAAAAGAATCTGATCTCTATCAGAAGATCCATGGAGTACAGATATTCGACCGGGGAGTGGCGCGTGGGTCCGCCGAAGACCAAGCACGGATTTCGGGAGATTCCGCTTACGAAGGCAAACCGGGAGATGCTTCTTGAAATGAAGAAGCAGGCTGACAGGGGAAGATATGTACAGGAGGAGTTCAAGGAGTTTGTTTTTATCAATTCAAAGGGAATGCCTACCAAGAATTCCACATATGATGTGCATATCGCGAAGCTGACGAAAAAGGCAGCAATCCAGAACTTTTCAATGCATACGCTCAGACATACCTTTGCAACAAGGTGTATCGAAGCAGGGATGCGTCCGAAGACGCTTCAGCAGATCCTCGGACATTCAAGTATCAATATTACGATGAACCTGTATGTACATGTAACAGATGAGGAAAAAACCAAAGAGATGCAGAAGTTTGAGGAATACTCCATTAAAATATAGATGGCGTAAAAAATGGCGTAAATGGCCACAGACTTTTGCGGATCAAATGTCCAAATAGAAAAAATAGTCAGGACGATGGCGTAATGGCGTAAGACTGTATAAGTACCTTATATAAGTCATTAAAAGCCGATATAAGTTGATAGCAGATGGCGTAAAAAATGGCGTAAAGTTACGAGCCAAAGTCCGGAAATACTTGAAAATAAAGGAGATAATGAGAAGATATGAAACTAGGAATCGTAGGACTTCCCAATGTCGGAAAAAGTACATTATTTAATTCATTAACAAAGGCAGGAGCGTTGTCAGCAAATTATCCGTTTGCTACGATCGATCCC
>CACWUI010000030.1 GCA_902764045.1 uncultured Lachnospiraceae bacterium | reverse complement strand
GCTCTTTCAGATATTCACCAACACCTGTGATCGTTCCCCCCGTACCCACTCCTGCAATGAAGATATCTACTTTCCCTTCCGTGTCTTTCCATATCTCGGGCCCGGTGGTCGCCTTGTGGACAGCGGGATTTGCAGGATTTACAAACTGCCCCGGGATGAATCCTCCCGGTATCTCACCTGCCAGCTCCTCTGCTTTTTCAATAGCCCCCTTCATACCCTTTGCGCCTTCCGTCAGCACGATCTCCGCTCCGTAGCTTTTTAAAATGCTCCTGCGCTCCACACTCATGGTGTCAGGCATGGTAAGGATGATCCTGTATCCTTTGGAGGCGGCAATAGCCGCAAGTCCGATGCCTGTGTTGCCTGATGTTGGTTCTATTATTACCGAGCCTTCTTTAAGCAATCCTTTTTCCTCGGCATCCTCTATCATTGCCTTTGCCACACGATCTTTTACGCTCCCCGCCGGGTTGAGATATTCCAGCTTGGCAAGTATGGTGGCTTCAAGACCCAGTTTTTTTTCTATATTTACCACCTCAACGAGGGGAGTGTTTCCCACAAGTCCGAGATTTCCTTTGTATATGTTGGTCATTTTTGTTCCTCCTGTTATTTTCCAAATCCTCTCTCTAAGTCATCTATTATATCATCAATATGCTCCGTCCCGATAGAAAGCCGTATGGTATTTGGAAAAATCCCCTGGGCTTCAAGCTCTTCTTTTGAAAGCTGGGAGTGGGTTGTGGTTGCCGGGTGGATCACCAGACTTTTTACATCCGCCACATTGGCAAGCAGGGAGAAGATCTTCAGATTATCAATAAACTGCCATGCCTCTTCCCGGCCCCCTTTGATATCAAAGGTAAAGATGGTCCCGCCGCCACCCGGAAAATATTTCTTGTAAAGCCCGTGGTCCGGATGGTCAGGCAGTGACGGATGATTTACTTTTTCCACTTTCGGGTGCTTGCTCAGATATTCCACAACCTTTTTTGTATTTTCCACATGCCTTTCCAGCCTGAGAGATAACGTCTCCACTCCCTGCAAAAGCAGGAACGCATTGAATGGCGAAAGACATGCTCCCGTGTCTCTCAGCAGTATGGCGCGGATATATGTAACAAAGGCCGCAGGTCCCACCGCATCATAAAATGATACACCGTGATAACTGGGATTGGGTTCTGCAATATTTGGATACTTACCGCTTTTCTTCCAGTTAAATGTACCGGACTCTACGATCATGCCACCCAGTGTCGTTCCGTGACCTCCGATAAATTTGGTCGCAGAGTGAATCACAATGTCCGCACCATGCTCTATGGGGCGTATCAGATAGGGCGTTCCGAAGGTATTGTCGATCACAACGGGAATTCCGCGCTTATGGGCAATATCAGCTACCGCCTCTATGTCCGGTATGTCACTGTTGGGATTCCCCAGGGTCTCAAGAAAGAGAGCTTTCGTGTCATCTGTTATTGCCCCTTCCACCTCTGTCAGATCGTGTATATCTACAAATGTGGTATTTATACCGTATTGAGGAAGTGTGTTTGATAAAAGATTATATGTCCCTCCGTAAATAGTCTTTTGCGCCACCACATGACCGCCGTTTGCTGCCAGTGCCTGGATCGCATATGTTATGGCAGCTGATCCGGAAGCCAGTGCCAAAGCAGCACTCCCCCCCTCAAGGGCTGCTATTCTTTTTTCCAATACCTCCTGGGTGGGATTGGTAAGCCTGCTGTAGATATTTCCCGGGTCCGCAAGACCGAACCGGTCTGCGGCATGTTTACTGTTATGAAACACATAAGATGCGGTCTGGTAAATGGGAACTGCTTTAGCATCGGTTGCCGGGTCTGCATTTTCCTGACCCACGTGAAGCTGCAGGGTTTCAAATTTATAATCGCTCATGATTATATTCCTCCTTTTAAAACTATTATCTGTTAAAAGGATAAAACGAATCCTGTTCCCTGTAAATTCTTTAATATCTATCGTTAGTGATAATCAAAACATATCACTCATTTCAAAAAAACTGAGTGATCTCAGATTTCCTTATATCGCATCAATTCCTTTACATAAGCCTCACCGTAAACAGACATCTCACTCCCCTTTCGGGTAATATACCCGATGATCAGCGGATCCTCTTCTTTAAGCTTAATAGCCACCAGCCCCTGCAATACGGCATCATCTCCGGAAAGCATCCCTGAACCAATGGAATACCCCCCAAGCTCGGCTATGATCTCCATGCTGGTTGCCCTGTCGTCAGATTTTATCATTTTCTCAAACTCATAGTCTGCCATGGCCTCTTCCGTAAGATAAAAGTTGCTGTCACTGCTCTGGTCAAAGGACACACATGGGTATTCCTTCATTTCCTCAATGGATATCTCCTTCCGTCCGGCCAGCTTGTGATTTTTCCAGACATACACATAAGTTTCCCTTTGCATAAGAGGCTCAAAAACCAGACCGTAATCCCGGAAAAGTTTCTTTATCACCGCCTCGTTTGACCCGGAAAATGAAATGATCCCCACCTCGCTTTTAAGGCTCCTGACATCGTCAAGAACCTCTTTTGTCTTTGTCTCATGTATGGAAAAGACGAACTTTTCCGGCTTCATTTTCTTTATCAGGTCGGTAAATGCTTTTATGGAAAAATTATAATGCTGGGTGGAAACGGAGAAACGCTCTTTATCACTGTCTTTTGACAGGTACCTGTCCTCTAATATCTCGTACTGCCCCACAGCCTTTTTGGCGTAACTCAAAAAATCCCTGCCTGCATCAGTCAGAGATATTCCTTTGTTGGTCCGTTCAAATATCAGTATCCCCAACTCTTCCTCCAACTCACGAATGGAGGCGGAGAGTGCGGGCTGGGAAATGTATAATCCGGTGGAGGCCTCACGCATGGATGAGGAAGCTGCAACCTCCAGGACGTATTTTAACTGGTTGATGTTCATGTAATCACCTTTTTAAATCTGTTTGCGGTTGTTGCAGCTATTATCTGTTTTTATTGTTGTCGTGTCAAATCTTATAAGGATAAGGGGGATGAGCCCGCCGTGGGTTCAATCGACCGCCTTCAGCGGTCGATATTAATTTGCTGCAAGAGCAGCAAATTATGAACTCCGTGTTCTAAACAAAAAACAGGAACCACCCCAAAAGGGTGGTTCCTGTTTTTTATGAGCCCGCCGGGGTTCGAACCCGGGACACCTAGATTAAAAGTCTAGTGCTCTACCGACTGAGCTACGAGCCCAAAATCTCTGCTTATTTTTTTCTCTTTGTCGATTAGAAAAAGACTCCCGCCTTAACTGGGCTAGCCGGATTCGAACCGGCGAATGCAGGGATCAAAACCCTGTGCCTTACCGCTTGGCGATAGCCCATTAACCGACCAGGGTGGATAGAGGGATTCGAACCCTCGACCTTCTGAACCACAATCAGACGCGCTGACCAGCTGTGCTATACCCACCATATATTAGTATGCCCGAGAGGATTCGAACCTCCGACCCACGGCTTAGAAGGCCGTTGCTCTATCCAGCTGAGCTACGGACACACAAAGCGGGTGATGGGAATCGAACCCACGTATCCAGCTTGGAAGGCTGGTGTTCTACCATTGAACTACACCCGCAAAAAAAATTATTTACATGTCTGCAATCGGGGTGACAGGATTTGAACCTGCGACCTCCTGATCCCAAATCAGGCGCCCTAGCCAAGCTGGGCCACACCCCGTAAGCCCCTTGGTTGTATGGCTTTACAAAGAACTTTCTCTCTGCAACGCAAGGAGTATTATATTATAGTGGGAGATGGTTGTCAATGATTTTTTTTAAAATGGTAGAGATACAGGACGAAAATGGGAATATAATAGCATCCTACGCGCCTCCGAAGGCATATAACAGTGTAGTCATAAGTGCTCCGGAGATCACCAATGGAAATACATATACCGTAAAAGCCGGGGATACCGCCACCGAAATCAAAATGACAGACATTATATACGGTGAAGGTATGCAGGGATTTACGATACCCGAAGGAACGTCCGGTCAAAAACCGGGCGGGCGTATGGAAAGTCCGAACTTTAAGAACGATCCCCGGTCACTTAATGACGAGAGTAAGAAGTTATAAAGAGGTCCGGTATCCGTTGTTTTACTCAGGACACGGGGACAGTTCTCAGTCTCCATACAGGAGACAGAAGACCGTCCCCATGTCCTTCGAAAAACCGTCACTTTATCTTCTTGATCTCACCCTTTTTTCTTGCAGATGAAATGGCTTTTATTATATTTGCAAGAATAATGCATATGATGATATCCACAGCCAGACGGACAGCTATCTGTATCCATTTGTTTTGTGTAAAGTCCCACAAAAACTTAATATTACCGTCCAGCTCATGTACCATATAAAGATACAGGGAATATTTGCCCAGCCATACAATGCCTTTTCCTATAAACATAAGTTTTGAAATGTAATGTCCCGCATATGAAACGAACATTGTGCCTGCAATGGCTGTTACATAACACAAGGGAAAAAGGGTATACCGCCTTGCCGATAATTCCATATATCCGTAATTACCGTAAAATACCGAAAAGAACGTGGCTGCCCACACGCCCAATGAAATAAGCATGAACAGTACAGTCAGCTTCTCTATATTGATCTTTTTAAGCAGCGTTCCGAACAGCATCAGGGGCAATATGGCCAGCGCCACATCAAAGGACAATGGCAGCCATTGAACATTGCATAACAAAAGACCGATGATACTGCAGATCGCTATCCACACATAAAAGGCTGCAGGCTTCAACTTTAAATGAAGATAATCATAAAAAGTTCTGCTGCAAAACAAGACCACAAGAAACCAAAGCGCGCCTATTGCGGCAACGGTCCCGCCTCCCACCTTGACCTCCACTCCACTTGAATAAACCAGCTGATTTATACGAAACGAGATATAAGGCAGCGGATCTATGGTACTGAATTTTTTCGCCACATCAATGCCTATTCTTATCCCGAATAATATCAGTAAAGGAATTATCAAATGGAAGAACGCCTTTTTTGTTTTTCTGAGAGCTTTCGGAAAATTTAAAAGTAAGTGAAGACAAAATAAAAAACAGGGGCATGTGAAAAGAAAAAATAATGCCCCTTGCCAGGCGCTGGGACTCCGTATCAAAAGTAACAGTATGTCCGATAAGGACTAAAATAATTGCTATACCCTTGGCACAATCAACCCAGTCTATTCTTTTTTTAGTCTGCGGCGCGGTGATCGCGTTGCCGTTGTGGTCATTTTGCACTTCTTTTTTATATCCTTTTTTAAAATAACTCCCTGCATTATATATTTTTTTTATAACAGTATCAAGGAGCGGCTCACATCACAAGCAGCATTATCCCAAGCAGCATCCCAAGAAATGAGAAATTATAGATCGAGAATTTCTTAATATAATAACCTGTCCTTCCCGGGTTGTGGCTTACATATTCGCGGAAGGTGATAAGGCTGGCAAGGGATGCGATAAGCGTTCCGGTGCCGCCGATATTTACCCCCACCAGAAGCTGGCGGTAGTTGTCCGTAAATTGGGACAGCAGGATTGCCGAGGGCACGTTGCTTATGCACTGACACGAAAGGGTGCTCACGAGAAGGGTGTTGATATTTAACAGCGACGAAAGCCCGTCTCTTACCACGTCCATCCGGGACATATTCCCGGCAAAGATAAAGAAGAACACGAAGGTAAGAAGCAGAGGATAATCCACATCCTTAAGGGCTTTTCTGTCGGCAAATATTAGCACGGCAGGGATAATGATCAGACCTATCCAGTAGGGAATTCCCCTGAATACGATGATAATGGCCAGCGCAAAAAGACACAGATATAAGACCACGCGCCATTTGCTCATATCCGTCTTCTCATTCTGAAAGGTCAGTTTCTCAGGCTTAACGAATACTATGCAGCACAGGGTGATCATCCCGATGGAAATGATAAAGGGAAGAAACATAATGCTTACAAATTCACCGGTGGGAATATCAAACTTCGTGTATAAAAACAGATTCTGCGGGTTTCCGAATGGTGTAAGCATCCCGCCAAGATTTGCTGAGATATTCTGCATTATAAACGTAAATGCCATGTACTTTTCTTTTCCCGTGGTTGTCAGCACGATGTACCCAAGAGGAAGAAATGTAAGAAGCGCCATATCGTTTGCGATCAACATGGAGCCGATAAAGGTAATGTAAACGAGCGCCAGTATGCTCACACGCAGATTTCCCGTAAGAGCCACTATCTTTCTTGCGATCATAAAAAAGAAGTTTATATTTTTTAATGCACATACCACCGCAAGCACACAAAAAAGACAGGTAAGTGTTTTAAGATCAAAATACCCGAGATATTCTTTATCAGGCGGCACGATCATCGAAGTGATGATCGCTGCCGCAAGGGCTATACACATAACCATATTTTTTTTGACAAAAGACACAAATGATTTTTCTTTCATGTTTCGTATTATATCATTTTTTCACATACTGTTATACAGCCTGTGGTAATATCCGCCCATTTCCAGTAATTGCCTGTGATCTCCCTGTTCTACTATCTTCCCTTTATCCATAACGATTATCCTGTCCGCATTCTCCACCGTGGACAGCCTGTGAGCCACCACAAAGCTTGTACGCCCGTTCATCAGCTTATCAAAAGCCTCCTGCACCCTGCTCTCAGTCCTGGTATCAATGGATGAGGTGGCCTCGTCAAGAATAAGGATCTCCGGTCTGGAAAGGAAAACCCTGGCAATGGAGATCAGCTGCTTCTGCCCCTGGGAGAGCTTGTCATCCCCTTCGCCGAGCACCGTATCATAGCCTTCCGGCATCCTTCGTATAAATCCGTCGGCAAGGGCCATGGACGCCGCCTCATGTATCTCCTCATCGGTTGCATCCTTTTTACCGAAGGCAATATTTTCTCTTATGGAGGCGCTCTTTATCCATGTGTCCTGCAGCACCATTCCGAACCGGCTACGCCGTTCCTTTCTTGAATATTTTTTTATATTCCTACCGCCCACTAAGATACTGCCGGAATCCGTGTCGTAAAATCTCATTAAAAGATTCATCAGGGTAGTCTTTCCGCATCCCGTATGACCCACTATGGCTATCTTTTCCCCGGGCTTAACCTTAAGATCAAAGCCTTCTATCACGGGAGTCTTTTTATCATACGAAAATGAAACATCCCTAAACTCCACAAGATTATCGGAAAATTCCTTTTCCTCTGAAGTGGTATCCGGCACTTCCTCGGGCTCATCAAGAAACTCAAATACTCTTCCCGCACAGGCAATGGCATTCTGTACTCTCGCCGCCACATCCGTGATCTCATTAAAGGGCTTGGTGAATTGTACGGCATAGCTTAAAAAGCTTGCAAGAAGCCCCACTGTTATCTGTCCGTCTATAACGAGAAATGCACCTCCGAGCACAAGACCCGCATATATAAGGGCATAAACAAATCTGGTCCCGGGATTGGGGAGGGATGAAAAGAACATTGCCTTCACATCATATTTACAGAACTCATCGTTTAAGGTTTTAAATTCATTTTCCTTTTTTTCCTCTGTACCGAAGGCCTGGATGATATCCTCCCCGCTTAAGGCTTCCTCCATATAAGAGGTGGCCTCCCCCCTGCAGCCGTTGCTTTTTTTAAACATACCGTAGCTGTACTTTGAAATAAACCATGATATCAAGAGAGCAAGGGGCGTTGATACAAGCACGATAAGTGTCATCTTCCAATTGACGATAAACATGAAGATAACCGTGCCCGCCAGGGTAAATATACCGCTTATCCCCTGGTTTAAAGCAAGTAGCACTCCGTCCCCCGCCTGCTGCGTATCCGATACAATGCGGCTAACTATATCGCCGTATGCAGTCTTATCAAGAAAGAGCGCAGGTAACTTATGTATTTTTTTCATTGCATTGTTTCTTAATGCCTTCATAAACGAAAATGAAAGGGCATTATTTGTCAGGTCTATGAAATATTTGGAGATGGCTATGATCGCCGTCAGAAGCCCGATCACACCCACATATGTGATCACTCCCGGCATGTCAACCGCACCCCTTCCCACCATACAGTCTATAGCGCGCCCTGCAAGTATGGGTATAAAAAGGACCGAAACCACATAAACAACGGACAGGATCACGGACAGCAAAAAATAACCCTTAAAACTCCGGGTATATGAAAATATTCTTTTTACCGCAGCTTTCCTGTCCATACTTTTATTCCCTTAACTGGGTCTTACATATCTCTATGTAAATACCGTTATCCCGTCTCATATCCTCATGAGTTCCTATGCCGCTTATATGCCCGTCGTCCATTACGATTATCCTGTCCGTGTTCATTACCGACGAAACCCTCTGGCTTACGATAAAAACTATGGGCTTATAATCAAGGGTATCTATTTCTTTTCGCAATTCGCTTTCAGTCTTCTTATCAAGGGCCGATGCGCTGTCATCAAGGATCAGTATCTCAGGACGTCTCACAAGTGCTCTTGCAATGGAAAGTCTCTGTCTCTGACCTCCCGAAAGGTTCACCCCGGATCTTTCCACCTGATAGTTCAGACCGCCCTCTTTTTCTCTTACAAAATCATCAGCCCTTGCACATTTTAAAGCCTGCCATATCTCATCATCCGTGGCGTCCGGCTTTCCGTAAAGGATGTTTTCCCTGATACTGCCTTTAAAAAGAAGGGCTTTTTGGGGCACAATGCCGATGCGGCTCCTTAAGTTTCTTAAACTGTATTCTTTTACATTTACCCCGTCCACCTTTACGGCTCCGTGCTTTGCCTCAAGCAGGCGTGGGATCATGTTTACAAGGGTAGATTTGCCGGATGCGGTTCCTCCTATTATCCCGATATGTTCTCCCGCTTCCACGCTGAAGGTGATATTTTCCAGAGCATTTTCCGCATCCTTACCGTAGCTGTAGGACACATTTTCAAATTCCACACTCCTGCCTGATCTGAAGCTTGTGGGGTCAAAGTTGATGTTTGTGATGGATGGCTTTGTTTCAAGGATCTCCTTTGCACGCCTGTATCCTGCCGTGGCCTTTCCGATGACCACCACCAGATTTGCCAGCTTAAGCAGTTCCACAAGGATCTGCGACAGATAGTTATAAAGAGCCACAACCTGTCCCTGGGTAAGGGCTCCCGAATCCACCTTAAACGCGCCTGCGGATATCAGTACTATTATCCCGATATTGATAATGGCGTAAGTCAGAGGGTTCATCATGGCGGATATTATTCCCGTGGCTTTCTGGATGCCGGTCAGGGCTTTGTTTTCCGCCGCAAAGTGCTTCACCTCTTCATCCTGACGGTTGAAGGCTCTTACCACCCTCATCCCCGTAAGATTCTCACGGACTATCAGTGTCAGGTCATCCAGCTTCTCCTGGGTTTTCTTAAAACCAGGAGAAGTGGCTCTCATTATGAAAAACACAGTAAGAAATACTGCGGGAATGATCACCGCAAAAATTATCGCCAGGTGCACGTTTATGGTAAATGCCATTATCATCGCGCCGATAACCACCACCGGAGACCTGAGCACGATTCTTAAGACATTATTGATCCCCGTTTCTATCTGGGTCACGTCATCCGTCATTCTTGTAAGAAGCGTGGACTCACCGAAAATATCCCTGTCTCCGGAAGAGAGCTTCTGGATATGGGCAAATAAAGCTGACCGTATGTTTCTCGCACTGTCACCTGCTGCTTTTGCCGCAAAAAATTGTGCCGTTACCGCTGCCGCAAATCCGCTTACGGCAAAAATAACCAGCACAATAGTCATTCTTATAATGTATTCCTTATCTCCGTTTGCAATTCCCTTGTCTATGATCCCCGCCACAACCAGGGGGACCAGCAATTCAAAAACAGCCTCTGTCATTTTTAACAGAGGCGCAAGTACGAATTCTTTTTTATTATTTTTAAAAATGAATTCTTTCATGGCTTTTGGTCATATTTTACCTTCAAGGATCTTTTTTAATGTCTTTACGGAATATATGGTGTTGTTCTCATATTCATGCAGGTAGCCGTCCCAGTTGGTCACCGAATGCTCCACATGCCTTGAATACACGTGAAATATTTCAGCCATATCATCCGTTGAAAGCTTCCCTGTGCTCATATACTCCATGATACAGATCTGCCGGCAGCAAAGAAAAGCGGCAACCGCCGTCTTTGCAGCGGTAAGGATCTTACTGTCATATACGGCTTCCAATATGTATCTGTAAAAATAATAAAATGCCAGCTCCTCCAAAGCCCTTGAAAGCTGCGGGATCTTCCTGTAAAGCCTGATATGATCCTCTCTGCTTATCTCATGCTCATGGGTTTCATCCACATACTCAAGCCACTTGGGATTTACCGTTTCCATGCCTTCAAAGGGTTTAAAGAACATTTTCACCGGGTCTTTTTTCCCCCGGTAAAGCGCTCCAGCATCCATGGACTCTCCCAATTCCTTTTCGTATTCAACAGCCAGATCCAGGGCTTTTATCAGCTTTGCTTCCGTTGTCTTTTTTGTATCGGCAAGGATCAAAAAGATCTTTGACCTGAGATCCTTCAACTCAAAAAACAGTTCCGCATCTATGTCATTCAGCTCGATCTTCAGATCATCATCCTGGGTCGCCACGATTTGGGATAGTTTTTTTTTCTTTGCCATAAGCTGCGCCGCCGTAAAGCAGGAGGGCACAAGACCGATTTCTCTTGTCTGACCGTAATCCCTGATAAATCTGGGATAGTCCGTACAGGTCTCGCATATGGCTTCCTCTCCCAGCTCTGTAATGATGTCGCAGAGATTACTGTCATTTAAAAAGGGGCATCGTTTGTTTTCTTTCAACTTAAAGGAACAGCCCTCGCCTTTTTTCTTGGGCTGCATAACTTCCTTTAAACGCTTTCCCAGTGCACCGCCGACTGTTTTGTAAAAATGATACTTTTCATCATCCACGTCCACCTCCCAGCCTGCGCAGCAGGTGTCTTCGCATTTATCAGCTATACATTTGAAATCTTTATAATAATCAGGTTGTATTATTTTCATTACCATATCCCGTCTTATATCTTTTCTTTTGGACGATCCAAATAATAATGGCTATAGCCACTATAAAGATGGCTATAAACTGTGACGTGGATAATACTCCCACGCTTCCCCTTACATCGTTTCGTAAAAACTCGATCAGAAATCTTCCCACACTATACATCAAAAGATACGCCACGATAAGCATCCCGGGGGTTCTTCCCTTTTTTCGCGTGGAATAATCAATGATAAGCAAAATAGCCGCTATGGCAAAATCACCTATGGACATATAGATCTGTGTGGGGATGAGCGCTACATCCGCCGGCGCATCGCAGCCGTGGGGGAAAATAATACCCCACTCACCTGCATGCGCCTCTCTTCCGTAGCAGCATCCTGCCAGAAGGCACCCCAGCCTTCCGAAGCCCTGTCCCACCGCACGAGAGGGAAGGAGCAGGTCTATATAGCGTGCAAAGGATATCTTTGCCAGCTTTGCATAAAGCACGCTGAAGGAAATGCCCACAATAAGACCGCCGTAGACCACAAAGCCCGCAGGACCCAGTACTCCCCAGGGATCCGTAGCCAGCCTGTCATGCTCGACTATAATATATAATACTTTTCCGCCGGCGAAGCCCACTACGGTGCTCCACAGGATCATACCCCAGACCTTGTCTGCACTGAGTCCCGCGCCCTTGGCCCTGAAGGTTGCCATTAGCACTGCTGCGATTATTCCTATTCCTATCATCAGCCCGTATCCGTGTAAGGAAAATGAACCGATCTGAAAAATTGTATATGCCATAATACCCCACTTGCAATTGTGAACATTCTGTGATAGTATATCAGAGTAAATGATTCATCATCATTTATATCAATATCATCGCCCCCGCTTCGTTTTACGATAGCGAACGGGTTAAAAGGAGTCACACTTACCCCCCCTCATGTGACTCCTTTTTTTATTCTTATTTATTTTCCAAAAGCCTGCTGAGTGTTTCCTCGTCCGTAACTACAGCTTCGAAAAAATTCTGCTCATTGTCTTTTCTTTTAAGGGTAAGGGTAAAGGTTCTGTCCTTTGACTCCTGTACACCGGTTCTTGCAGGCGCCAGACACTTAAGCAGGGCCTCAACCTCATCTTTTGAAAACTCATACTCTTTGGCCTCCATACGATAGGTTCCGTAAAGCATACCGTCGATGTTGTTTAAGTTCTCAACCTGTATATCGCTGTTATTATTCTCATCCTGCGATGTCTGCAGGGCGTTTGAAGTCTCCGAAACCCTGAGCACCGCTGATTCTATGCCTTCCGGAAACTTGGTCGCATTATCATTTACGGCTCTTTTTATCTTTAATTCCCTGAACACCTTAAATGTCTCTTCGTATTCGGGATATATATAGACCTCATCAAATCCCTGCCCCTCATGATTTAATATAAGATCACCGACGGGCATGCTGTTTTTAAGCTTATTGCTGCTTAAGGCCAGACTGTCTTTTTTGATGGCCTCGGATAATTTTTTGCTCTGTTCTTCGTTCAGTTCAACCGTCAGATGATATTTGGAATCCATGAAATCCCTGAAATTCCATCCTCCAAGCTCTGCGGACTTGTAGTTATTAGATGCCATGTATGCCGTGGGATAAAATCTCTCACGGTAGCTCTTAAGCTCAGAGAGACGGTCTATTGCTTCCTGGGATTTATCCAGGTCAATGTCGTATCTCCGGTAAAGCTTCTTTCCGTTTTTTAATTCAAAGCCCACATAAACTTCCGTATAGGATCTGCCTTTATAGCCGTCGTACTTTGTCCCCTCGTATGCAACGTTATAAATATTTTCATAATCCTCTATAAACGTATTGGTAAGGAGCCAGTCAATGTTCCTTGCGTTTACGTTTTTTTCGTTTTCCATAAAACCGCCCAGAAGCCTAAGCTGTCCGGCGGTATCCGAGCTTGCAACGGACATTTTGCTTACATCCTCGGTCCGTGGAATGGTTTTATTTATAGAGAATGGATCAAGGAAAAGGATCAGTATGGCAACCGTCACACCTCCGAAAATAACTCCTCCGGATATTATATGTCTTTTGTTGCTTTCAAGGTCATAATTGAATATGTACTGAATAGCGATGTTTACGACAAAAGCCCCGATAAATGCCCCCAGTATAAACATCCATGTGGCCTTGTTTTCGGAAAAGACTGTAAATACCTCTCCCGCCACTAAAGCCACGGGGATACCCCACATTACCTTTACGATGCTCCTCATGCTGTCAAACAGCATGGCATAACCGGGAGTGTCCTCCGTCCGCAGCCTGTTTAACGTGAATGCCAAAAGCATACCGCCTATCAGGAATGCGAAAATAGAGATCCACGCCCAGGCATTCACCGGATTTTCCGTAAGGATACGCAAAGCCGTAGCCGGAGAAAAATACATAAAGGGAGAATCTGCTATTTTTTCATAAGGATAATAGACCGTTGAAAAAAAACCGTGTCTCAAAGCGGTGATGATGGCAGAGCACATGGGCGCATACCCCAAAAACAGAGCGCACATCAAAAGCCCCGAGATCATCTTTCCCGTAAGTACCATAGCCAGTACACATACCGCATAGATGGCGGAATACCCCAGCACCACCATGCCCAGCGTGGAAAAAGCTATGCCCGCTGCTCCCGTGGAAAAAGCTGCATAAATAGGCACTACCGCAAAAAGAGCTATCATAGCGCCTATCACAACAGGGATGATACCCGCAATATATCCGCCGAGCCAACGCATCCTGAACCATGTAAACCGGTCGATCTTTCTTCCCTGATATGTCATCTCGGGATCTTCGGAATGAAGATAGGCAAACCCCGTCACCGCCGACAGGATCGCCGCAAAAGCCACAACGTAACATATGCTCCGGTTCCGCCATCCGAGTACCAGTTCCGTAACATTTCCCATGTCTATGACTGTCCCCATGTATGAGACATTTCCGTCGGAAACGGACGCAAGAAATCCCTGATAGAACAGAGGATAAGCGATGATGCTTACCGCAAAGATAAGTATTATCAACCAAAGTCTTTTTCTTAGATCAAATTTGAGAAGCTTTCCGAATGTTATATTCATAAAGCGGTGCTCTCCTTTTTTATTTTTAACTGATTTATTATAACATAAAAACAGAGTGAGCCGCAAAATCGTCTCTATGGCTCACTCTTAAAAATCATCAGGCTCTTGTCGTCTTCTTCTTCCTCTCACCCACAAACTGCAGTAGAACAATAAGTCCAACGCCTATAAAGAAGGCCGGCCAGTTAAAGGTGGCTATTGAAAGAGGCGGTTCCGGATTTTCTAAAGTAGTAGGTCCCATAACAATTGCAAAAAGGGAACCCAGCATAAGTCCTATGATCAAAAACATAACCTGGGGTCTGAATCTTTCAAGACAGAACTCGATAAGCTTCACCACGCTTAAAGCCCCCACCACCATACCACCGGCAAAGATCAGCAGCGAAGGCAGGTATGATGCATGCATGTGCAAAAATTCTTTTCCCGCGGTCATAATGGGGATATAAAGCCCCATAACAAGAAGTATGGTGGATCCGGAAATCCCCGGCAAAAACATGGCGGATATGGAAATAGCCCCACCTATGAAAATATAAATGATACTTCCCGGATTCAGATGGGATACGCTCATGACAATGCTGTCACCGGATCTGCTTTTCAGCACGGTAAGCAAAACAACCGTTGTAATGCCTATACCTATAAAGATCAGATAAAACGGCTTGAAATGCAGTTTTTCCTTGCCGGCTTCTTCTTTAAGCTCCTCAAAGATCATGATGGGAATGGATGCGATGATAAATCCCATAAACAGCGAGCTTATGCTGTAAATATGCTTCTCAAACATACTGGTGAGCACAAGCACGGAAACGATCATTCCGATGACCCAGCCTATGCCTATCTTGATAAGATAAATACCGGCCTTCTTTTTCTTAGACTTATCTCCGTAAAACAGATCATTTATGCTTCCGATGAACTTCTCATAAAAGCCCATGATAAACGCAACCGTGCCTCCGGAAACCCCGGGGACGCTGTCCGCAAGGGACATGCACAGTCCGTTGATAATAGTCCTTAACATTTACAATTCTCTCCCCCTTCTGAAAATAAAAGTGCATATCTCAACTCTCTCTCCCGAAAGAAGAAACATGCACCCCAAAATCCGATTTTATTTGCCGAAAAGCTCCATAACAGTATCGTACTCTCTTAAACGATTTCTGACAGTACCTCTGGCCGCCTCGTACATATCCTGAATCTTTTCCTCTGCAGGTCTGTTGTCCTGGAAGGAAAAATATGCCGCACTTCTTTCAGCCGAAAAAACCTTCTCTTCTTTTTCTTTTTCATCAAGCTCTCTGGTCTCGTCAACCAAAGACATGGTGTCCTGAATAACTTCTCTTATCTCAGCGATCTCTTCCTCGGAGAAGCTAAAGAACGTCATCTTAAAAAGCACATCTCCCACAAATTCCGTAAGACCGTATGAATCCACATTTGCCCTGTCCACATGGAATCCCAAAACCTCGTTCCAGGGGCTGCACTCATACATAACTGCCGTGGGAAGAACGGTGATCGCAGCAAGCTTGCCTGCTTCCTCTCCCGAAAGATCGGCAATCTCATCGAAGGATATGGATGAAAGTTCTGATGATGATCTGATGCTTTCCTTCAGATCACTTTCATTGTAAGCCGCGACTTCATTATCAGTCTTTCCGCAACCCGTATAATCAATACCCACAAATACACATCCCGTATCCACAGGCTCCAGCCCTGATAATCTGGCAAATACTTCTTTGTATTCTTCAACCGAATCTGTGTCAAGGTATTTGATAACTTCTTCCTGGTCGCACTCTTTTAGTATATCTTTAAAAGTCAACATGATATCTCCTGTTTTTCAAACTTTATTTATACCGAGACATTATACTATCTTTTTATTTTTTTTTCACTAAAATTTTTCACACGTTTTATTAAAAGTGTTTACCAAATTCAGCGGTTTTCCACAGGCAGCTTTTTCTCCCGGGCGATTTTGTCCGCCTGAGATCCGGCAGGTGTCACAATAACTGCCTTGGGACAGGTTTCAAACTCCGCGGGATTTCCTATCTTCGTATCTTTTCCGGGTATGTTTATCACCGTCAGTTCCTCGTTTTCGGCAAAAACAATGTCAGCAAGTTCCGCCATTCCATCCGGAAATGTCACTTCCTTTAAAACATGACAGCTTTTTAAAGCTTCCCCTCCGATCTTTTTCAGGCCGCTTCCAAACTTTATGCTTCCCAGGCCCTCACAGTTAATAAAGGCGCGCTCTCCTATCTCCTCAATACTGTCAGGAAGAACGATGTTTTTACAAAACCTTCTTGCAAAACTCAGCTTCCCAAGCTTTTTTACCGGATAACCTTCTATTTCTTCCGGCACCGTAATGGTATCCGCATCTATACCGCAGTAATCAATGACGAAATAGTCTTCCTCAACGTGACCGGTGTAGTTTTTATCCTTCGTGGTAACAGTAATGACTGCGGTTTTTTCAACTTCCCTTTTTGGTTTAACGCTTTCCGTCTCTTCCTCAAAGGCAAGCTCTTCGGCTAACCGTGCCATTTCATTTTTATCAATGACGGCAAATACCGTGACAGCCGCAAAAACCGCTCCCGCAAGGGCTGCAAGAATAATGTTTAACTTCATTTAACTTTTTAAACAGATCAAAAGCATAGTCGATGACCGGCTTTTTGGGCTTAGGCGTAAATATTGAAACAAGGGGCACGATCCCCAGACCTACCACCATGCAGAATGCTCCTGCATTTATAGGTGACTGGAGAAGTACCGGAAATGCCGACTTAAAGAAAATGTTTGCCAGCATAAAGGCACAGGCAAATATGAAATTCACCCAGCATGCAGCAACCGTGGTCCTCTTCCAGAACAGTCCGTAAAGGAAGGGCGCAAGAAATGCTCCAGCCAGGGCTCCCCACGACACTCCCATCAGCTGCGCGATAAATGTCACGTTTGACCTGTACTGTAATATCGCGATAACAACAGAAATGGCAATAAATATCACGATAAAAATCCTCATTATAAGGACCTGTTTCTTCTCGCTTAATTTCTTTTTCTTATTGGCATTTATCAGGTCAAGTGTAATGGTGGAGCTTGAAGTAAGTACCAGTGATGAAAGCGTGGACATGGACGCTGACATCACGAGGATCACCACAAGTCCTATAAGTATATCCGGCAGACCGCTGAGCATGGTGGGGATAATAGAGTCAAATCCCCCCTCGGCAAGGTTTACCTTGTCGGAAAAAAGTCTTCCGAAGCCTCCAAGAAAATAACATCCCCCCGCAACGATAAGGGCAAATATGGTGGATATAACGGTTCCGGGCCTGATGGACTTTTCCGACTTGATCGCGTAAAACTTCGTGACCATCTGGGGCAGTCCCCAGGTTCCGAAGGAGGTAAGTATCACTACTCCCAGCAGGTTCAGCGGGTCAGGCCCCAAAAAGGAATTAAACACGCCGGGTATGTCGGAGACCGAAGGGTCATTTACCTGTGCAAGACCGTTCAGGGAAGCCATAAGGCCACCCTTGCTGTTTAACACCGCAACGATCACCGCCACTATACCGAATAGCATGACTATACCCTGGATAAAGTCATTTATGGCAGTGGCCATATAGCCTCCTGCGATTACATAAATCCCCGTAAGCACCGCCATGAGCAAAATGCACACAGAATAATCGATATTAAAAGCCATGGCAAAGAGCCTAGAAAGCCCGTTGTACAAAGATGCGGTATAGGGTATCAAGAAAACAAAAATAATGACGGAAGAAATAA